>CAJCHM010000060.1 GCA_903970255.1 Acidobacteriota bacterium | reverse complement strand
GGGGTGGGATGCAGGTACAAACCCATCTGGAGTTTGGACTAAATTTAGTCCAAACTCCAGATCCCATAAACCTTGAGGTGATAAAACCTCCCATACTTCCTTGACAAAATCGCAATTTCTGCCATACTTTCATCAGTCTGGACTTTAGCCATTGGAACGAGGCGCTTTTCCCAGATAGCATCCCCCATGCAGAGGGAATTTTGTAATGGTGGCATATTCAAGCCTACCATTACAAAATTCCCCCTGCCTGCCGGCGCTATCTAGAAAAATCGCTCCGCTCCAATGGCTAAAGTCCAGTCAGTTAATCTGTACAAGGAAATTATGAAAAAAGTCCCTTTTTCCACTCTCTTGTTTGCTCTGATCCTCTCTGCTCCAATCTCCTCGCACGCGGCCTATACCTTCAAGAATGGTAAGCTGATCAAGAGCGAAGAGGTTGCAACGCTATCTGTTCAGGAGCATTATGGCGCTGTCATGGACGCCTATCAGAAGCAAAATTGGGAAGAGGTGGTTCATCAGTCGGTGATCGTGATTAAAAATTTCGCTTCTTCTCCCTTTGCTACAGAGGCTTATTATTATTTAGGTGTGGGCTACTTTCACATGGAAGAGCTTGAGTATGCCAACCGCTTTTTAGGCAAATATCTCAAGAAGCAAGCAACGCCTAAATATTTTGAGGAGGCGATCCAGTATAAATTTAAAATTGCCGAAAAATATCAGAAAGGAGCAAGGAAGCATATCCTCGGGATGGAAAATATGCCCAAGTGGGTTCCTGCGCGCGAGGAGGCCATTGCAATTTATGATGAGGTCATTGCGGCGCTGCCCCACCATGAATTGGCAGCCCAAGCGCTTTTTGGAAAGGCAAAACTTCTTCTGAAGAGCGAGGAGTACAAGTCGAGCATTGAAACTTATCAGATTCTCATCCGACGCTTCCCCAAGCACCCTCTTGCAGCTGAGAGTTATATCGGTGTATGCGAGGTGTATTTAGTTCAGTCTCAAGCAGAATATCCAGATCAAGATTTTTTGGATCTCTCAGAAATTAACCTACGCCGGTTTCGCGCCAATTTTCCTGGCGATGAAAAGATTGCCATTGCAGAAAAACTGCTCTCGGATATGAAGGAAGTCTATGCTAGCGATCTTTATGATACCGGCCGTTTTTATGAGCGCACTAAAAAACCCAATGCGGCATGGATCTACTATACGCGTATACTGGCTAAGTATCCTGAGACCCAAGTGTCAGAACTTGCAAATAAACGTCTTAGCAAGATAAAGAAGCCAACACCTGAAGAAACAGCCCCAAAAGCGATTCCGGCGGTCGATCCCGTACAAGACAGCTCGAAATCTCCCCTTTTGAATTTGCACCCGGAAGGGTTGACGGTGGACGCAAATGAGATGGGCAGCGATACCGCCTCCGAATCTGCAGTAACTCCTCGCGAGGATATCAAGTGAGACGCACTCTCTTAAGTGCTCTGTTGTTGTTGATGGGTTGCGGCTATCATTTTGAGGGGTCTCAAAGTTCAGATGGAACGATCTCCATCTCTATCCCCTACATCAAAGGCGATGGCGAGGGTAGGCTCAATAGTGAGCTAACGGCTGCCTTAAGTGCATCTGGGATGTTTGATTGTGTGCAAAATGGGGGAGAGTTAATTCTGCAGGCAGCGATCATCGCTGATGGGGATGACAGAATTGGGTACCGCTTTGATCGAAACCCCACAAGTGGGAAGCTGCGCGATAACATTGTCGGCACGGAGAATCGAAGAACAATTTCTGTGCAAATAACACTTATCGATGCGCACACACAAGAGACAGTCCTAGGTCCCGAAAATATCAGCGCTACAGCTGATTATGACTATGTGGATCAAAACTCGATTGCCGATCTGGTGTTTACTACGACCCGGGGCCAGCCGCAAAAGGTGCTTGATTTTTCATTAGGTCAGCTTGACTCCGTGGATGGGGCCCACGACGATTCAAACATTGTCGTGTATCGCAACCTTGCACAAAAAATCGTTGATGGCCTCATCGTCAAGAATACGATCGACCGCTTTGAGAAACGGTAAGCAGTTAAGCCTCTATTGTTTCTTCCCAATGGAGGAGATCACAGCTTCGGTGTCTTGGACCTCGGCGATGAAATGTTGTAGGATTTTAAGAATATACTTAGGTGTATTATAGACCCCAGATGTCGTATAAACCAGCTCAAGATGGGGTTTGTTGGTTTGCAAAAGAGCGATGAGAGTCGTTGTTGTCGGAACTTGATCGACAAGTTCTGGGACGATCCAGATAGCAAATTGTTCATTAAAGAGTGTAACCTTGTCTGCAGTCTCAATAATGTGAAAGTAATGGTTGAGATGAGCATCGCTTAAGGAGTGTTCCAGTTCTGCGTTATTCAGAAGGCCCAAATCGTTAAGTAGCTTCATGTCGACATGAATAATGCCGTCATGGACCCATTTAGATAGGTCACGGGAGAATTCCTGAAAAGCATCTTCCAATACATTGGGATTGATCATTTTTTGGCCTCTCCTTATAGCAGGTAAACTAACCCACCCTAGCCTAATTTTATACGTGTAGGTAGGGGGTTGTCAAGCATGTAAAGTAAAATTTTTATATTTATTATTTTCCGACTTTTTTTAAAGAGGGATGTTAAATTTTTTTTGAAAAAAGGAGCTTGAATTTTGTCAGGAAGTTTGCCATTGTAATATTCAACCTATTTAGTTTCACTATGTTAGGGTAATCTCATTGTGTTTTTCAATTGGAAAAAATTTATAACTTGTTCATATTTATGAAGATCTGGCTTAAAGCAGTCCTATTTTGTTACTTCATTCTTCCTTTAAGCCTGGATGCAGCCTCCCCTTTAAAGGTGGAAGTTTCAGCAAAAGGGGCTATCCTCATGAATGCTAAGACGGGAGTTATACTCTGGGAAAAGAATGCCCATACCCCCCTACATCCGGCAAGTACGACAAAGGTGATTACCGCTCTCTATGCTTATGAGAAAAAGCGATTGGCAATGGATGAGATGGTCACAGCATCCTATGAGGCTGTTTCTTCTGTCCATCCCAGTGTTCGGCGTGCCAGCAATGGTGCCCACCCTCCTTACCGCCTTGAGTTTGGGGGAACGCACATGGGAATTCAGGTTGGAGAGACCCTTCCCTTGCAAACCCTTTTTTATGGCCTCATGTTGGTATCTGGCAATGATGCTGCCAATGTAATTGCCGAGCATGTTTCAGGGGATATTCCCACTTTTATTCAGGAGATGAATCGGTTTGTTTGCGAAAAGGGGTGTAAGAATACGGTATTGTGTGCCCCTCATGGACTGACGGTAGAAAATCATAAAACTACAGCTTATGACTTGGGATTGCTCGCGAGGGAATTTCTTAAAAATGATTTTCTTAGAGAAATAGTAAAAACAAAGCAATTCACCCGTCCTCAGACCAATAAACAGGCAGAATCCATTCTTTATCAGCTGAACGCCCTTGTCAAGCCCGGTAAGTTTTTTTACCCTAAAGCTATCGGTATCAAAACAGGATATACGCTTGCAGCAGGTCATTGTCTTGTCACCGCAGCGGCAGATGAGAATCGGGAGCTGATTGCCGTATTGCTCGGCTGTGAAAAGCGGGAGCAGCGCTACAGGGAAGCAATTGCGCTTTTTGAAGCGGCTTTTAATGAAAAAAAGATAGTGAGGACTCTTTTTTCAAAGGGGTTTGACCTCTTTAGCCATGAGGTTAAAGGAGGTAAGGATACTTTGCAGGCCTACCTAGCCAACGACATTGTTTTAGAATATTACCCTTCTGAAGAGCCAGTCTTCAAAACATCCCTAGTATGGCAAGGAATGAACCTACCCATTGCAGCAGGCCAAGCAGTGGCTTCTATGCAGGTTATTTCCCCTGAAGGTAAACTGCTAGCGTCAGCCCCTCTCTATGCGGCAAAAAATGTCGATCCAACCCTTTCCCATCAGGCTAACCTAGTATGGAAGAAGGTAAAGCAAGGGGTATGGGGTCATGCGACATGGGTCATGGCGCTATCTGGGCTTCTTATCCTGGGGGGGACGTTTTACTGCTTTCACAGGCCTCAAAAAGCAAAATGAACTCGGCAAGGGATAGCTGCTCGGGTCGCTGAGTAATGGGATGGCCGATTTTAAGGAGGGCTTGTTCAACTTTTTCAGAGCCATAGAGCTTACTTAAGCAAGAGCGGAGCATTTTTCTTCTTTGTCCAAAAGAGGTTCTTGTGAGTTGGAAGAACCTCTCCTCTTCCTCTTTTCTTAGCGGCGGTGGATGCAGCTTGCAATGCACCACAGAGGAATAAACCTTCGGGCGCGGATAAAAACAATTAGGGCTAACAGTAAAGCTCTTATCGACGGTCGCGTAAAACTCAAGAAAGAGGGTGAAACTGCTGTATTCAGGGGTTCCCTTTTTGGCGTGCATGCGGTCGGCAAATTCTTTTTGTACCATGATGGTCAGCGATTCAATAAGATTAGAATGGGGCAGGAGCATGGTCAGAATGGGTGTGGTGATGTGATAGGGTAGATTAGCCACAATCTTACATTTCCTCTTCAAACCAGTTCTGTTATTAACCCATTCAATCAAAGGAAATTTTAAGATGTCTTCCTGAATCACTTCAAGGCGGCCCTCTCGAGTTTGCAGACGATGTAAACTCTCTGCAAAAAGGGGGTCCATCTCCACTGCCAACACTGCCGCGCCTTTCTCTAGCAAAGCTTGAGTAAGGGCACCGGGACCAGGTCCTATTTCGATAATGAGATCATTGCTACTTACTTCAGCTGCAGCAACGATTTTCTGGATGATGTTCCCATCGATAAGAAAAT
This sequence comes from Acidobacteriota bacterium, assembly GCA_903970255.1. Classification (GTDB taxonomy): domain Bacteria; phylum Chlamydiota; class Chlamydiia; order Chlamydiales; family Rhabdochlamydiaceae; genus CAJCIW01. Next base: position 26,303 of record CAJCHM010000060.1, on the reverse strand, counting down.
TCTGAGAAAGACCTTTCTTAGCATGCAGCCCTTTCTCTCTGAGGAAGGCTTGCAACTCAGAGGGTTTATATAACGGGCCCATACTCATCTTAATGCAAAAGGCTCGAAGCCCGTAAGGTCAGTTTTTTCGATATGCTTCTCATCGTAGCCAAGGCGCTCTCGTAGTTTGAGAATATATTGAGTATTCTCCTTGCTTGCAGCCTGTTGTAGAAGTTGATCTTTGAGTTGGTCCGCCATTTTTTCAAATGAGGGGAGCTCACTCTTAGAATGTTTTTTTAAGTAAAAAATACGGTAGACAACGGAATTATCGACTCTGCTGACCTGCGGCACCGGCTCACTAAAGGTGTTTACACAAAGTTTTGAGAGAACCTCTTTATGTGATGAGGAGATATTTTTTTCATCGGCTTCCATTTCAGGAGAGATCGTAATTGTCGTTTTTTCATCGGGGGCTTTGAGTTGCTCTGCGATGGAGTTAATATCCATTTTTGCGTTAAGCAGCTGATAAGCTTGAGATGCCAGATTTTCGCTGATCGTTTTTTCAGGAGAGCGAATGGAGATGACCTGATATTGCCACTGTTGTGTTTCAGGGTGCTTGAGGCAGTGTTGCTTATAAGCTTCTTTGACATCAGCTGAATTGATTTTAACTAGGGCCTTGGAGTTGACGCGAAACCAGATCATCCGTTGAACGATCATCTCATCGTGGATCATCTGTTTCGTTTCTTCATAAGTGAGCCCGAGCTTATCTAATGTGGGCATGACGTTGGGTCCAAAACGGTTTAAAATTTCTTCCCTCACTTCGGCCTCTGCGATTTTTACCTCTAATTTTTCTGAATCTGCAATCATCAGTTCTGTATCAATCATCTGTGAAAGATATTCGCGCCATTGTGAGGAATAAAATTGGTATCGAGCAACTTTGGAGTCAGCTAACTGCGGATAGTTTTTTTGCAAAAACAGATCCATTTTTTTCATGACATCGATCACAGAGATGGTCTTGCCGTTAACTTTTGCAAGGATCCGGTTATAGACGATAAGCTCTGCTGAAGATTCGTCCTGCAGAGCAGAGGGGCTATCTGCTTGAGCGTAAAGCGGGCCAATACAACAAAGCGTTGCAATTAAGGCGGAGTAGAGTTTCATAGTTGTCCTTGTCTCATTAGATTGCACTGAAGTTAAACCTTCTTTTTTTTAAAGACAATACCGAAGAAGCCATCCATTCCACCGGCATAAGGAAATGAACTAAAAGGTTCACCCACTTGTTCTAAAGAATGCCGCTCCAAAAAATAGGCGGCTTGAGCTCCATTTTCTTGAGGAAGAACGCTGCAGGTTGCGTAAACGATATGGCCGCCGGGTTTTAGAAAGGTAAGCGCCTCATCGAAAATCTGCCGTTGCTCTGCAGTAATACGGTGTAGCATTTCTTCTTGCAATTTCCATTTCATATCAGGATTGCGTCGCAAGGTTCCGGTACCGCTGCAAGGAGCATCCACTAGCACCCAATCCATTTTCCCCTTGATGCTCTTTTTGTTGGGGGAATCATGGGGAAGAGGTTGAGCGTTTTGAATGCCTGCTCGCTTCAACCTTTTTTTTGCTTCGAGCAAGCAAGAGGTGCGAATATCATGAAGGAATAATTGCCCGCTTCCCTTGAGCTTGGGTGCAATGGCAAGGGATTTACCTCCCGAGCCTGCACAATAATCCAGAAATCTTTCCCCAGGTTTAATTGTAATCAAATTTGCAATGAGCTGACTTGCTTCATCTTGAATTTCGAAAAGACCCTCTTTAAATTCAGTAGATGCGAAAAAATTAATTTTTTCTTCAAAACAGATGCCAGCAAGTGAGTATTTGCAAGGGTAAATTTTGTATAACCCTTTCCATTTTTCTATCAGAGCATCGCGGTTTGTTTTGAGAAGGTTGACGCGGACAGTTGTAGGAGCGGGTGCATTGCAGTTAACACAAAATTCAAATGCTCTTTCCTCTCCTAAAGCATCTGTGAGTAGCTGATAGAATGCCTTTGGAAAACTGGCGCGAATATGAATGGGAATCGTCTCATCTTTTAGCAGACTTTCAATAGGACAATCGATAAAAACCTTGTAACGAGACTCCCAGGTCAAAGGCTTTTTGGCAATGTAGTCAAGGAGCGCCCTCCAGCGGATTATTCCATAAACTGCATGGCAGATCTCTTTTCTATCTTTAGAGCCAACAGCTGTATGTTTGCGGAAATAGTTGCGCAAAAAAACATCGAGCGGAAATGTTTCCTTCTCAAAGGCGGATAGGATCTGTAAAAGATGATGTTCTCTAAAAGGTCTTTGCATAACGGATGAGATTATAGAGCTTTCCTCGGATTTCAGGTAGATTTTTTTGTTGGACAATCGATGTGACATCTTATATCTTTCAACAAAAGAGGTTCTTATGAATATAATTCAATCTATCGTGGCTTTTTTAGGGCGTGCGCTATTAAGTTTTATCTTTATCTCATCAGCTGTCCATAAAATAATTGATTGGCAGCCAACGGTGCAGTTTTTCACTCAGACCTTAACGGACTTAGTGGCGATGAGTGTTGGAAACCCAATGCTGCAGTCGCTGACGGAATGGGGGATTGCCAATGTATCGATGTTGCTATTGATGGGAGTCATTTTTGAGTTTGTTGGAGGATTAATGGTTTTTTTAGGTCTTTGGATAAGATTGGGGGCTCTGCTCCTCATTCTTTTTCTAATTCCGACTACATTTATTTTCCACCATTTTTGGTTAATGCAAGGGCCAGATGCTCAAATGCAAATGATCAATTTCATGAAAAATGTAAGCATTTGCGGCGGTTTGCTGTTTGTTTTAGCGATGGGAAAAGGTGTGAAATGCTCCAGTTCCGATGTTAAAGCGCAATAGAGCAATTCTTTGTTTTTTCGTAAGTCTTGCGATTGTCGCATTGGGCCAGCCGGCACGAATCGGTTGGCTTGGTGCACTATCTGCAATGTTTGGGTTCACACTTTTCTTGGGATCTCTTTCAGAATCTATCTCCAAGCGCCAAAGATTTTTTTTAGGCACTTTATGGTTTTCGGCAATTCAACTCATTCAACTCTCTTGGATGACATCGATCGAGTTTCAGGGCTATTATATTTTATTGGTTTATCTTCTGCTGGCCTTAGGAGTGGGTTGCCAATTTGGCCTACTGACCTCATTCATCCCAAACAAAGGACAAATCCCCTTTAGCAAGCTTCTGTATTTTGCCTCTTTGTGGGCAATGATGGAGTGGGGCCGCTTGTTTTTTATTTGCGGGTTTACTTGGAATCCAGTAGGACTTTCTTTGACCCATAATATCTATTCTCTGCAATTTGCAAGCGTCTTTGGTATCTATGGGCTATCCTTTTGGGTGATTCTGACAAATTTGACCGCTCTCAATGTTTGGAGAGGGTTGCAAGGCTCTGGAGTTAAGCAATGGTTGGTAGCCAGGTTCACCTTTACGGGCAGTTTTCGGCCGGCTGCAAGGCGCCCATCTGCTGTATTTTTCTCCTCGGAAATAGCTGGCGCTATTCCCTCGTCAAAAACTACAGCATCTGCGGCCTTTCGCTTGGCCGAAATTCTGCCCGTAAAGGTGAACCTGGCCTGGTTGGTGGTCGCATCCATTCCCTATTTGTTTGGAGTTGTGCAGCTTGCAATTCATAATCCCAGAAGTAAGATCGAGAGCGGAAAAATAAATGCCGTACTGGTTCAAACAGAGCGCCTTCCTTCAGAAAAATCACCCCATGTGGGGAGAATAGGAGATTATATTTCACCATTTATTCAATGGAATTGGATCATTAAAAAATTAAATGATAAAGCCAAAGGGGATTGGGAAATCATCGTACTGCCGGAAGCGGCTGTGCCCTTCCAATCTGATGCGACTCTATTTCCATTTGAAATTGTAAAAGAAATGCTTGTAGGTGAGTTTGGCTTTGGAATTGAAAAACAGTTTCCCCCTCTTCAGTTTCCCTTTGCAGAAAAACGTTTCATCCAAGGAACTCTAACGCTGTGTGTATCTAATCTTTTTTGGTGCCAGACACTATCCAATCATTTGAATGCGGAGATGGTGATAGGGCTAGATCATGAGGATAGATCGTCCAAAAAAAACTTTAATTCGGCGTTCTGTTTCCAGCCACAAAACGATCGAATAGAGCGGTATGACAAGCAAGTGCTGCTGCCGCTTGCTGAGTATCTCCCTTTTAGTTTCTTAAAACCGCTTGCTAACAGGTATGGGATATCTGAATTCTTTACACCAGGCAAGGGAGGGAAGGTGTTTGGTAAAAAAAATTTATTTAGCCCTTCTATTTGTTATGAAGAGACTTTTCCCGGTGTGATGCGAGAAGGAAGGAAAAAAGGGGCCAGACTATTTGTAAATGTGACAAATGACAATTACTATCCCAATTCCAGCTTGCATAATCAGCATTTGTTTCATGCAAGGGTTAGAGCTGTAGAAAATGGGATTCCGCTGATCCGCTCCTGTAATTCTGGAATCAGTGCTGCAATTGATAGTTTTGGCAGGATTGTCGCACGGATGGATGGGGAAAAGGATTTGTTAATACGCAATGGTGGTATTTTAAATTGCCACCTGAGCGCTTATACATTTCTAACGCTTTATACATTTTGGGGCGATGCTTTGATCATCGGCCTAAGTTGCGCCCTCTGTGTATACCAAATTTTGATTTTGAGGTCAAATCGCAACCCTGGCGCAATTACCTCTTGAATTAAATACTCGATTCTCTGTATTTTCTTAGCAATAAGCATTACAGGAGGGAATTGCAAAACTCCATTCGTGCCCAAAACCGCCCTTTTGCAATTCCCTCTGAGGAAAGATCTCTTTCCATTAGAACCTTGAGGTCTCTATTGTCAGTCCCGTGTGAACTTTCGGCTTCAAAACAGCCCCAAGTTACGCCACAAAAGCAATGCACCCTATCCCGCAGTGTTTCTGCTGAAGGGCTGGGATTGTTTAGTGGTCAAAAAGTTTCTATAAAGTTTTTTCCGGCCAGGGCAAATTCGGGGATCGTTTTTAAGCGGACCGATTTGCCCCATCAGCCTCTGCTTGCCGCAAGATCTGAATGTGTTCAAGGGACTCCCCGTTGTACAATTATTGGAAATGGACAAGATTATGTGCAGACTGTGGAGCATTTACTTGCTGCGCTACGCGCATTTGAAATTGATAATCTTTTGATTGAAATCTCAGGTTGTGAAGTTCCGATCTTTGATGGTAGCTCAAAACATTTTGTCTCTATGATTGAAGAGGGGGGAGTTTGTGACCTGGATGCTCAGAGAGCAATGATTGGGATTAGATCCCCTCTTTTCTATTCCCATGCAGATACGCATATCATCGCCCTCCCTTCAGATGAATATCGGATTAGCTATACTTTGCACTACCCGCATTGTGAGGTAATTGGGACCCAATTTTATTCTTTCGCCTTAGACCCTGACCGGTTTAAAGATGAGATTGCTTCTTGCCGTACTTTTTCTGTTTATGAAGAAATAGCTCCTATGATAGAGAAGGGACTCGTTAAAGGAGGAAGTTTAGATAACGCCGTCATTATAAAAAATGGTGCCGTTGTCAATCCAGATGGCCTGCGTTACCCTGATGAAATGGTTCGGCATAAGGTTTTAGACCTCATCGGAGACCTTTCTTTAGTGTGGCCTTTTAAAATTAAAGCTCACATCATTGCGGTGCGTTCCGGCCATGCCTCCAATATCGCTTTTGCCAAACAGCTATTAAATCATATTATCATGGAGAATGCGTGATGGGCGCCATAGTTTCCAGTCAACCTGTCATTTTAAATGTGAAGGAAATTTCAAATATTTTACCTCACCGCTACCCGTTTTTACTTGTTGACAGGATCATTTACCTTAATCTCGAAGAAAATGTGATCATTGGTCAGAAAAACGTCACTGTAAACGAACAGTTTTTCCAAGGACATTTTCCCGGTGTACCAGTCATGCCTGGTGTACTCATCTTGGAGGCATTAGCCCAAGCGGGTGGTATTCTTGTGTATAAAAAAGGTCATTGCGATAAGATTGCTGTTTTGCTCAATATCAATAATGCCAAATTCAGGAGACCCGTAGTTCCTGGAGATGTCATGACTCTGCATGCCACAGGCCTGTATATTAGCAGCAAAGGGGGGAGAGTTATGGCTAAAGCAATGGTTAATGAGCAGCTTGCAGTAGAAGCGGAAATTGGTTTTGCATTGGTGCATAAGGAGCAACTCTGAAATTAGTAACCAGAAGATAATCACTCAAGAATTGGAAAATCATGTCTCAGTCAAATATTCACCCTTCTGCAATTATTGAGCCTGGAGCGCAGATTGGCGATAACGTCACTATCGAAGCCTACGCGGTCATCAAAGGCACCGTCACCCTTGAAGATAGTGTCGTTGTCAAATCGCACGCTTATATCGATGGTAATACAACGATTGGCTCGGGTACTGTGATTTGGCCCTCTGCAAGTATTGGCACAAAAACTCAGGATCTAAAATTCAGAGGTGAAAACACGTATGTCGTTATTGGCAAGAATTGTGAAATCCGTGAATTTGTAACCATAAACGCTTCTTGCAATGAGGACTCAGTTGTGCGTATTGGGGATCATTGCTTAATCATGGCCTATTGCCACGTTGCACATAACTGCGAGATTGGCAATCACGTGATCATGGCAAACAACGCCATGCTCGCAGGTCATGTGATCGTCGAAGATTTTGCGATTATCGGAGGGATGACCCCAGTTCATCAATTTTCTCGGATTGGACAATATGCGATGGTAGGGGGATTCAGTCGTATTACTCACGACGTGCCTCCTTATACAATTGGAGCAGGGGCCCCTTATAAGCTTGGAGGGTTGAATCTTGTTGGACTCAAGCGCCATGGATTTACATTTGAAGTTAGAAAAACCCTGGCAAGAGCTTTTAAAATGATTTACCGCTCTGGATTGCGTATGTCAGATGCGTTAGATTTGATTGAAGAAGAGGTTGAAATGAATCCTCACGTCAAGCATTGGATTGATTTTTGCCGTAATTCTAAAAGAGGGCTCATCGGTTTTCAGGGAATCTCAAACCAGCAGATGTCGGAAGAGGAATACGAGGAGCTTGAAGAGCTGGTCGAAGAGAAGCTTTGATGAGAATCATTTTCTTTGGCACCTCTTCTTTTGCTGCCAGAACACTTGCGAAGCTTTTAGAAAATCGCTACGAGGTTGTCGCAATTATCACTCGGCCCGATCGACTTAAAGGGCGTCATTTGCACTCCTCACCTCCACCAGTTAAAGAAATTGCTCATCAGCTTTATCCTCATATTCCTGTTTTTCAACCCGAAAAAGCATCAGCACCAGAATTTGCAGAGATTTTAAAGCAATTTCAAGCAGATCTTTTTGTGGTTGTTGCCTATGGGGAAATCATCAAAAAAAATCTATTGGAAATGCCGAAATTCGGCTGTATTAATATTCATGCTTCCCTTTTGCCCAAGTATCGAGGTGCGGCACCAATGCAGCGCTGCTTAATGGCTGGAGAGGAGGAGGCGGGCATTACGATCATCGAAATGACGCCGCAGATGGATGCAGGGGATATATTGGCGATGGAGTCGATACCTGTTCCTATGGATATGACATTTGGGGAGCTAGATGCAAAACTATGCGATCTTGGCGTCAAGCTTTTATTCAATACGATTCGAGCATTTGAAAAGGGAACTGTTACTAAAGTAGCTCAAGATCATGCACTTGCAACGCTTGCGCCAAAAATCACTGCTGAGGAGGAAAAAATTGATTGGAATCGCAGTGCAACTGCAATCCACAATCAAATTCGAGCCTTATCTCCTATTCCAGCGGCGTGGTGTCAAGTTAAAATCGGATCTGAGCTCAAGCGCCTTAAAATCAAAAAATCTCAAATTGTTGAAGGCAATAGTTCTGCAGCAGGATCCATGATTAGTTTTGGAAAAGAAGGTTGGGTCGTTGCCTGCGGGCAAGATGCACTGCGACTCATTGAAGTGCAGTTAGAGGGGAAAAAGCCGATGTCTGCCAGTGACTGTCTGCGCGGGATTCATCTCCCTGTTGAAATGTGTTTGCCATTCCCTTCGACTGGACTTTAGCCATTGAAGCGGGGCGCTTTTCCCAGATAGCATCCCCCAGGCAGGGGGAATTTTGTCATGGTGGCATATTCAAGTCTACCATTACAAAATTCCCGCTGCCTGCGGGCGCTATCTAGAAAAATCACCCCGCTCCAATGGCTAAAGTCCAGTTCGAAATAAAAATTCAGTTTTTCAGACAATTTCCCAGTTTAATCATTGTGTGTAATCCGTTCTCTACATATGATGTTTATCAATTCTTTAAACGCTCTTAACAAATAGGTGTGATATGGGAGCCCCAATCTCGAATCAAACGCGAGTAAATAAACCTGAGGAATATACAACTGCAGGCATCATCCTGAAGTTTTTTGATGAGAAAATAAAAGATTTTGCAAAGCTCATTGGTTCTGCAGCATTCTGGACCACTCAAGCAGTGCCTAATCTTCCTCCTGCAGTTTCCAATTTAGGCGCACTCATGGGAGACATGAAAAACTTCGTTAGCATAACGGAGGTTCCTAAAAAATCTGTGGAGACCTTTGAGGCAATCAAAGAATTTTGCAAAAATTTTGCCGAAAAAGTAACAGGCAAAGCAGGCTCATGGGGAAAGATAGGCACAGCGGCTCGTAAAGTCTTTTCGAAAAGTGCAGGATTAACAACGAATGTTATTGATGGTGTTAATTTAGGTTCAAAGTTTATTCCCATCGATCCAGCTGCCAAAACCCAGCTTGGAAAGATAAGTTTTGCTGCAACTTTGTGCTCTGCAGGTAACGGAGCAGTTGAGCAAATTGAAAAACTTGCAGCAACTGGAGCAAAAGAGACAAAGAAACAAACGTTATACTTACTCAACTTAGCTCGCGATGTCTCCTTTGTTGCACTAGCTATCGTTGGGCTTGGATTTTTGCTTACTGCGACACCTGTAGTTGCTTGGGTATTGGCCGCATTCTCAACAGCGGGTCTATTTTTCAGCCTTTCTAGCTATTTTTACGAAAAAGTCTACGATCCAGAATTAAAAGGCAAAAACCTCAACCCTGAAGTCGTTGTCGAAAACCGTATGGCTGCAAGGGCTGTGGTGTAAAGCAAAGCTAGCATTTATACCCCGATCCGCATCCATTGGCCTATGGCTAATGGATGCGGTTACAAAACTCGACAAAACCCGCTTAAAATCCCATCATACCCCCTATTCAACTCATGACTCATACAATTTCATCTACCAATTTTTTTAGCAACCTTTTTACCCCCATTTCTCCAGAGGCAATAGAGCAAAAAAAAGAGAAGAAGGATGCTTTAGATCACATTGCCAATTATGCAGATACAGCATCTGGTGCTTGGGATCTGTTTCGCGTTGGAAATTACATCTTCTCGGTGATAGAACATGCCCTATCCCCACTCCACAAGTTTGCGGGCACTGTAGGGAAAACTAAAGAGGTATTTAACGCTGCTGGTATTGGATTGAGTATCCCCCAGATTTTTTCCGATGTAAATTCTTTGAGAAGTAGCATTTCCGATTTTTTTGGAACACAGAAACTGCCAAATAGCGATCCCTTAAGAGAGCGAAAGGTAGCTCAAGCAGCTAAAAAAAGTTTTCTGGATACGATGAATCTAACAAGCACAGTGGCGCAGATCCTCTTGTTTATAGACAACGCAAAAATTTTCCTCTTCGAGGCTGTTCATCTGCGCATTGTCGATGGCATTTTTAACATTACATGTGCCATTTCAGATGGGGCAGAATTGATTGGTGAGTGTTTCAAGTTAAAGCAATATCGCTCCCTCGATCTCCCTGCGCAAAGGGTAGGAGAGGTTACTAAACTTCAAGAGAAAAAAACGTTATCCTGGCTTCTCATTGCCAAAAATGTCGCCTCTTTGGCACTTGCTGCAATCTCCCTGGGAGCGATTATCTCTGGAGTGGCAGTGGGAAACTTTTTTGCTCTTCCAGTGGTTGTTCTAGGAATCAGTGGCCTTTGGCTCACATTGAAACTTGCAAGCCATTTTTACAACAAGGTGGTTGTTGAATCGCCTACACCCGTTTTTTCTAAACCCATCTAGGAGTCAAAACGATGACACTTGCCATTCACCCAACAGTTTCCTTTCTTCCAAGTGCCAGCTATGTCGGCGCTTTGATAGAAAATATAAAAGGGAAGGCATGGAATGCATTTGCCCAACCAATGCATAAAATAGCCGATTCATCTCACCGAATAGATTTAACGAAACAAACCAGAAATGCTCGATCATTTTTGGATCATACTTGGGCTGTTGTCGAAGGTGGAATCTGGGGTGCATTTTGGATTGCAAGCGCTTACTGTGTGGTAGAGAGTTTGTGTGAACTTTGCAAAGTTTTTACTGTAGAACATCCTGCATCCGAGAGGTTTAAGAAAATTGGGCTTGCGGTTAAAAAAGCTTTTGTCGATAGCGTATCGTTGGTTAGTTCTTCGGCCTTTATGGCTTCATGGGGAAATACTGTCGGGATCATCTCGCTCGGGAAATATTTGCCCCTCATCAAAAATCTATGCTTTGGAACATCGCTTGTTATCAATACAGTTGAAACTGGGGCAGATATCTATACAATCTGGTCGGAAAAAGAAGCCATTCTCGCTGAAAGGCTCCCAGCAAAAAGAGAGATTCATAAACAGCTCCTTTGCCATGCGCTAATGAAATTGATCAGCAATGTGAGCATGGTGGCCTGGGCAGCACTTGGGCTGGCGACCCTTGCAGGAGCGATCGTTACTCCGGTGCTCACCACAGCCTTGCTGATTAGTGGTTGTGTGGTTGGGTTTGCTGCAATTTTTTACAAAGCTCAGGTTGATGAAAATGCAAAGGCAATCGAATCAAACTCCAGTAGGGAGCTGGCCCATGGCTAAAAACCCTAGGGTTGAGAAACTTCTGTTTCGTGAGTGGATAGCGCTACTTATCGTTGGAGGCCTTGTGGTTGCCATGTGGATGATTAGCTTTTTAAATGCTTAAGTAAAAAACATAACTTATTGGTTGTTAGGGGTTTGCACTTCATCTCGATCAAGTACGCAAAGGGTCGATAAAAAATCATTGTGTGAAAAATGAGATTTTTGTTAGCCTGTTCGCTTTAGCTTAAGTTGTCTTAAGCAAACGAACAAGCAAGTACGAAGCAATCTACAGCACGTATACTACTTGTCGCTGTCAGCATACACTCTTGAATCCCAAGATGCGAAAGCAAGCAAAAGGCAAGCTAAAGCATATCAAAGAGACTAGTCGCGGCGATAATCTGTATAAAGGAAAAACATATGACATTGAAATTCATGGGGAAGAAGCGTGGCATGACTCAGCTCTTTGATGAGAGCGGAAGTCGCGTTGTATGTACTGTTATCTCAGTAGAACCGAATGTAATTACACAAATTAAGCGCAAAGACCGTGATGGCTATGAAGCTGTTCAGCTTGCAGCGTTCAAAGTAAAACCGTCCAAAAAGAGAAATGTTTCCAAGCCTCTGCAAGGTCACTTTGCTAAAGCAAATGTTGAGCCGAGAAATCATATCGCGGAATCGCGCTTGGCATCGGCTGAAGAGTTTCAGCTAGGACAGGAGCTTGGTGTTGCTTACTTTGCCGAAACCCCTTATGTCGATGTTCAGGGAGTTTCAAAGGGGAAGGGATATCAAGGTGTGATGAAGCGGCATAACTTTGCTGGAGGGCCTGCGTCTCATGGTTCTGGTTTTCACCGTCATGGTGGATCAACCGGGATGAGATCATCTCCCGGTCGGTGCTTGCCCGGTCAAAAGAAAGCAGGAAGGATGGGTGGTGAAACAGTTACTACGCAAAACTTGCGCATTGTCAAAATTGATGAAGAGAAGCAAGCGATTCTCGTAGAGGGCGCAATTCCAGGTGCGTGCGGTGGTTTGGTCTATATAACCAAAGCCCAAAAAAAAATTAGCCAAAAAAGCCAAAAGAAAAAATAGTTTTAGGAGTGAGCTGTGGCTGCATTGAAAAAGTATAATTTGGCAGGAAATGAAGTCGGCCAAGTTGCAATAGAAGACGAATTACTCAAATCCAATGCTAATTCGCAAATGATCAAAGACTATATTGTTGCTTTGAGAGAAAATGCTAGGCAGTGGTCGGCATGCACAAAAAGCCGAGCAGAGGTTAGTCATAGTGGTCAAAAGCCTCATCCCCAGAAGGGAACGGGTAGAGCTCGACAAGGTTATCTTGGCGCTGCGCAATACAAAGGTGGTGGACGCGTTCACGCTCCGAAGCCTAAGTTTGATCAACATGTGCGCATGAATCGAAAGGAAAAGCGTGCGGTGGTACGGCACTTAATTATTGAAAAAATTCTAGACAATCGCCTTCATGTGCTCCATTTCGAAGAAATGAAAGAGCCTAGAACGAAATTGATTGCTGATTTTTTAAAAAGTCGTGAATTGGAAGGGAAAAAAGTTCTATTTCTTGGTGATGGGCTGCTCTACGCGCCGAAAGAGGTTGAGACATCAGAATCAAGCCTTCTTAAAATTACATCTACCCTTCTTAAGTTTGCAACCTTCCGTAAAAGCATAGGCAACATTGCTGGAAGCGATTTTATGATGGTTCCAAATGTTAGCGGATATGATGTTGTTGTGCACCAACACCTTGTGGTAATGGATACAGCAATTGATCAGCTCAAAGTAATTTTAGGGGGACAGCAGTAAATATGCAGAAGAATAGCCCATATGATATTATTTTATCGCGCCACATCACTGAAAAGTCGCGGGTACTTGAGCAATTGCAGTTCAATTCGAGCAACCCGAGCGTCAAGAAATGCGACTCTCCAAAGTACGTTTTTATTGTCGATAAAAAAGCGAATAAGCAAGAAATTGCTGCAGCTCTCGAAGAGATATACAGCGATAAGAAGATAAAAGTCGTTTCTGTAAACACAATCAATGGCAAGCCAAAGCCACGCCGTGTACGTGGTCGGGCAGGGATGAAACCTGGTTTCAAAAAAGCGATTGTGACTTTGGAAGCTGGCGATAGTATTGAAGAGAAAGTATAATTAAGGGGCTTTGAAGCGTTATGTTAAAGCAATTTCGTCCAAGAACAGCGGGTCAGAGACACCTCATTCTAAACACCCATGACGAGCTTACGCGTGAAGGAAAGTCGAAGCGCGCTGCGGTTAAGCCTGAAAAGTCACTTCTTCAGAAGAAGGTAAGAACAAACGGCCGTAACCATCATGGACATATTACATGCCGCCACAAAGGTGGAGGGCATAAGCGTTTTTATCGAATTGTTGACTTTTTACGTGAAAAAGAAGCTGTGCCGGCCAAGGTCGCATCGATTGAGTACGATCCAAACAGGACTGCATTGATTGCACTTCTTAACTATGCTGATGGTGAAAAACGTTACGTCATCGCTCCTCAAGGGTTAAAGATTGGTGACACGATCACAAATCATGACGAGGGCAATTTCAATGTTGGATGCTGCATGCGTTTGAAAGCAATGCCACTGGGTTCAACAATCCATAATATCGAGTTAAGGCCTGGTCGTGGAGGACAGCTCGTTCGTTCAGCTGGGCTCTCTGCTCAGTTAATGGCAAAAAGTTCTGGATACGTGACATTGAAAATGCCATCGGGGGAAGTTCGGATGGTTAATGAGAATTGCAAGGCGACATTTGGAGCCGTATCTAATCCAGAGCGAAATCTTAGGGTTGAGGGCAAAGCGGGAAGGTCGCGGTGGAAAGGGATTAGGCCGACTGTCCGTGGTACGGCGATGAACCCTGTTGATCACCCTCATGGTGGTGGAGAAGGAAAGCACAATGGATATCTGCCACAGACACCTTGGGCGATGTATACTAAAGGATATCGCACTCGCTCTAAGCGCAAATCTAACAAAATGATCATCAAAGATCGCAGGAAATAGAAAAGGTAATTATGGGAAGATCGTTAAGGAAAGGACCTTTTGTAGATCATCACTTGATGGATAAAGTGGTCAAACAAATTAAAAGCGGCAAAAAAAGTACTATTAAAACATGGTCGCGCCGTTCTATGATTCTGCCTGAGATGGTCGGGATTACTTTTGAAGTACATAACGGCAGAAAATTTATCAGTGTATTTGTATCAGAAAACATGGTTGGGCACCGCCTAGGGGAATTTTCTCCAACTCGGTTGTTTAAAGGCCATGGTTCGAAAAAGATTGCTGAAACTGCTTCGCAAGCTGCTGCTGCTCCTAAACCTGCTCCAGAGGCTAAAAAAGGATAATCATATATGCAAATAGCAATCGCTAAGACAAAATATGTGCGTATTAGCCCACGAAAGGCTCGTCTGGCTGCGGCCTTGATCCGCAATAAAAGCGTTGAAGATGCGTCAACACAGCTCATGTTCTGCAAGCTTCGGAGTGGAGAACTGCTCAAAAAAACATTGGATGCTGCAGTAGCCAATGCAGAAACACAGCATAATGTGCAGCGCAGAGACTTGATTGTCAAAGAAGTAAGAGTCGATGAAGGCCCTACCTTGAAACGCGCAAAGCCTAAGAATAAAGGTGGAAGCCATCCAATCATGAAAAGAACAAGCCATTTCACTATCATCGTGGCTACAGAATAAATTAAGGGAGAATAAATGGGACAAAAGACATCTCCAATAGGATTCAGACTAGTTCGGAATAAAAGATGGCGCTCCTTGTGGTATGCAAATAAGCAGGAGTTTGGCAATCTTCTTGGCGAAGATTATGTCATTCGAAAGTATCTGATGAGCAAAGCATGCTGTCAGGGAACATCTCAGCTCACTATTAAGAGAATGAGTGGAAAAATAGAAGTGACGATCCATACAGCTAGGCCAGGACTTGTTATTGGAAAGAAAGGCGCTGAAATCGATGTGCTGAAACAAGAGCTGAAAAAGTTAACAGGTAAAGAAATTTGGATTGAAGTTGAGGAAATTAAAAGACCTGACCTCGATGCAAAGCTTGTTGCTGATGGAATTGCTAAACAACTCGAAAGAAGGATACCTTTCCGTCGCGTCATGAAGAAAGCGATTCAGGCGACAAGAGATGCTGGAGCTGCGGGAATAAAGGTACAAATTTCAGGACGGATTGGTGGAGCGGAAATTGCTCGCACAGAGTGGTACAAAGAAGGTAGAATTCCTTTGCATACAATGCGCATTGATATTGACTACGCGCATGGGCGCGCCGAAACCACTTATGGCTCCATTGGCGTAAAAGTGTGGATTAACAAAGGCGAAGAACAACTTAATCGAGCAGTAGTAGGAGGCTAATCCATATGGCCCTGATGCCAAAACGTACCAAGTTTAGAAAGATGCAAAAAGGCCATCATACTGGCCTTAGCAAAGCAGGTAATTTTATTGATTTTGGGGATTTTGGAATGCAGGCACTTGAAAGAGGTCGCATTACAAATCACCAAATCGAAGCATGCCGTGTGGCTATTAATCGTTATTTTAACCGCCGCGGTAAGGTTTGGATTCGTATTTTTCCCGATAAGTCTGTCTCTAAAAAACCAGCGGAAACCCGTATGGGAAAAGGGAAAGGAGCACCTGATCATTGGGTGGCTGTAATTCGTCCGGGAAGAGTGATGTTTGAAGTGGGTGGTGTTCCCAAGGAAATGGCGCAAAGTGCATTGCGAAGAGCTGCAGCCAAATTGGGACTCAAGACACGCTTTGTTGAACGCGTTGAAAGAGTATAGGATATTATATGGCAAAAAAAAACGAGCTGATAAGTCAATCGCAAGATGAACTTAGAGCGCTATATCAGGATTTGTCGAAAGAGTTGTTTCAACTCCGCAATGAAATGAAAGTTACGCGTAAAATGGAAAAGCCTCACTTAGTGCGAATTAAGAAGAAGGAGCGCGCTCGCGTTATGACGATTCTGCGAAACAAAGAAATTAACGCAAAAGTTTGAGGATAGCGATGGACATCACTTCCAATAGAAAAGTTAGAGAGGGCATAGTCGTCTCAACTAAAATGAACAAAACAGTCACGGTTAAAGTGGAAAGAACAATACGACATCCCGAGTATTCAAAAGTCGTAAAACGAGCGAAAAAATACTACGCACACAATGAAGATCTAGCGATTACTGAAGGTCAAAAAGTTCGTATTATTGAAACGCGTCCGATATCGAAGCTAAAACGTTGGCGAGTTGTTGAAGTTCTCGTTTAACTGGAATCAGTAACTAATTAGATTTTAAATTGTGAGCTAAAACATGATCCAGCAAGAAACAAATCTTGAAGTAGCGGATAATACAGGCGCCAAGAAAGTGAGATGCTTTAAAGTCCTCAAAGGATCTAAGCGTAGATATGCCGGTGTTGGCGATGTGATTATCTGTGCAGTAAAAAGTGCAGATTCTAAAGGCAGCGTCAAGAAAGGGGACGTTGTGCGAGCAGTTATTGTGCGCACAAAAAGCTATGTGCGCCGTAAAGACGGGTCGCTTTTGCGCTTTTATGATAATAGCTGTGTTTTGATCGATGACAAAGACAATCCCCGCGGAACCCGTATATTTGGTCCGGTGGCCCGTGAAGTGCGAGAGAGCGGTTTTGTCAAGATCAGTTCACTTGCCCCAGAAGTGATATAGGGAGAAAAACCATGAGTAAATGGATAAGAAAGGGCGACAAAGTTATTGTTACTGCCGGAAACGATAAGGGTAAAATTGGTGAAGTGATTAGACGTAAAGTTGACCGTGTTATCGTTCAAGGCGTAAACATTCGCAAAAAACACGCAAAAAGACGTGAAAAAACTCCAGGAACTGGGATTTTAGAGATGGAAATGCCATTTCATATCTCAAATGTTGCACTGTGTGATACGGATGGAAAAGCTATTAAAGTTAAAGTTCGTATTAATAAAAGCGGCGAAAAAGAGTTGTTTTATTTAGCAGGCGATAAAGAAGTCGCTCTGCGTCAAGTAAGAAAACATACATAAAGTAGATAGGCAATGTCAAGATTACAAAAACGATATAGAGAAGAAGTAAAAAAGGGTCTTCTGGAGAAGTTTAAGTATCCAAATGTGATGCTTATTCCCTCGCTTAAGAAGATTGTCATAAGTATGGGGCTTGCTGAAGCTACAAAGGATAAAAATGCCCTGCAGGATTGTGTCAAGGAAATGACGAATCTTTCTGGTCAAAAGCCGATTTTGACAAGAGCAAAAAAGTCAGTGGCAAACTTTAAACTGCGTGAAGGGCAATCTATCGGGTTAAAAGTGACATTGCGCAATAAACGTATGTATGACTTTTTTGATCGATTTTGCCATATCGTTTCACCTCGCATCCGAGACTTTCGCGGATTTCAACGTAAGTGCGATGGGCAGGGGAATTATTCTTTAGGAATTGAAGAACAACAGATTTTCCCTGAAATCAACTTAGATGAAGTGAAAAGGGCACAGGGGATGAATATTACATTCGTCACATCAGCTACAAACGATGAGGAGTGCATTGAACTGTTAAAGTTGCTTGGCCTCCCATTTACAACAGAGACTTTAGCTTGAGGGAGAAGAAAGGATGTTACATGATCCAATCGCAGATTTGCTGACGAGAATACGAAATGCTAAAATGGCTCGACATCGCTTTGTCGATTTTCGCCCAAGCAAAATTAAAATTGAAATTGTCAGAATCTTGCATGAGCAAGGATTTGTCGATAAATTTATGGTTAATGAGGAAAAGGGACAAGCCCGCGTGTTTTTAAAATATGCTGGTGGAAGAGAGCCTGTAATCACAGGTTTAAAACGGATGTCTTCCCCTTCATTAAGACGCTATTTGGGATATCGAGAAATTCCTAAAATTTACGGTGGAATGGGAATTGCGATTCTCTCCACGCCAGGTGGAATTGTGGATGGTGAAACTGCTCGCAAGAAAAAATTGGGCGGCGAACTGTTGTGCTTAGTTTGGTAATAAAAAAGAGGTAAAAGCATGTCGAGACTTGGAAATTCGCCCATTCCTCTCCCGGATAAGGTGGAAGTAAAAATTCACGATGAAAGAGTGCACGCCAAGGGACCAAAAGGGAATTTGAGTATTCCGGCGCACCAGGGCATTTCGTTAAAGATTGAAGGTGATCGCCTTTTTGTAGAAAAGGATGAAAAAGTGGAAATGCCAAGGCCTGCACATGGGTTATATCGCGCCTTGATCAACAATATGGTTATTGGGGTCAGTAAAGGCTTTGAGATACGATTGAGTCTGGTAGGTGTTGGATATCGCGCTGCAGTTCAGGGGCATATGCTTGATTTGCAGTTGGGTTTTTCCCATCCCACAGGAGTGCAGATTCCAAAAGGCATTAACGTCACAGTCGATAAGAGTGTTCTTGTGGTTATTAGTGGAATTGACAAACATCTCGTTGGACAATTTGCAGCGCAAGTCCGCGGAATGAAACCCCCAGAGCCATACAAAGGTAAAGGGATAAGATATGAAAAAGAAATTGTCCGCAAGAAAGCAGGGAAAGCGGCCAAAGGTAAAACGGCTTGAGATAGGGTAAAGACGTTATGATTAATGAATTAAAAAAGCGGAACGTAAAACGTCGCAGAAGGTTGCTTCGTGTGAGAAAGAGTGTCCGTGGGACAGCTTTAAAGCCACGGCTTTCTGTGTTTAAGTCTAATCAGCACATTGTTGCCCAGCTGATCGATGATGATAAGGGGTTTACAATTGCAAGTGCGGGTACGTTGACTAAAGAATTCCGCGATAAGAATATGGGAAAAAGAAGCAAAGCTGCTGCACGAGAAATCGGAGTTAAAATTGCAGAAACTGCTAAACAGATGAACATTTTAAACGCTGTCTTTGATCGCGGTTTTAATAAATATCATGGAATACTTGCGGAAGTTGCCAATGCGGCCCGCGAAACAGGGTTACAATTTTAGTCAGGAAATTTAAGACATGACCAAAAAAGATGCAAAACGACGAGCGGAAGATTTCGGGACAGAGTTCGAAGAGAAAGTGCTTTATATCAATCGATGCTCTAAAGTAGTCAAAGGCGGACGAAAGTTTAGTTTTTCTGCTTTAATTATTATCGGCGACGGCCAAGGTCATATTGGTTTTGGTTTTGCAAAAGCAAACGAGGTCGCAGATGCAATCCGCAAAGGAACTGAAGCTGCGCGCAAAAATGTGATGACCTTTGAAATGGAAGGAACGACGATCCCACATGAGATCGTTGTTGACTCCGATGGTGCACGTGTGATGCTGAAGCCTGCCCCTGAAGGAACAGGTGTTATCGCAGGCTCAAAAGTGCGTTCAGTTCTTGAGCTTGGCGGAGTACGCGATGTTGTAGCAAAAAGCTTCGGGTCTAATAATCCGATGAACTTGGTGCGCGCAACTGTACAAGCGCTCTCTCAGCTTACAAGTCGTCAAATGAATAGTGAAATTCGAGGGCTTAACAAATGATTAATTTAGCGCAGCTTACCAATACTCACCGCCCCGCCAAGAAACGACATCGAGTTGGGCGCGGCATGGGTTCTAAATGCGGCAAGACTTGTGGACGGGGCATGAAAGGGGATAAAGCACGCAGTGGATATAAAAACCATTTCGGTCAAGAAGGTGGACAGATCCCTCTTTATAAAAAACTCCCCACTCGCGGATTTACGAATGGACGCTTTAAAAACGAGGTTTTTGCTATTAATCTCGGAATGATCGAAAAGCTTTTCTCCGATGGGGAAACCGTTACTTTAAAGAGCCTGCAAGAGAAAGGATATGCCCCAAGACGTGTTCCTGGTGGTTTAAAAATTCTTTCCTCTGGAGAAATCTCCAAGAAAGTGACAATAGTTGCAAACTTTTACTCAGAGACTGCTGTTGAAAAGCTCAAAGCGAGCGGAATTTCTTTTCAACAACTCTCCTTTGGTGAATAATCCGCATTTTAACTGATAACTCTCAAGCGAATGACTGATGATTGAAGGGATAAAACGGATTTTAAGCGTTTCAGAATTGAAGGCAAAAATTGTCTTTACTTTGCTTATGCTTTTTGCATGCCGCGTTGGAGCCTATATTCCTGTGCCTGGGATAAATGGCGATGCTGCAGTTGAATTGTTCCGGAATGCTACCGGCGGTGGTCAAAATCTATTCCAGTTAATGGATGTTTTTTCCGGCGGTGCATTTGCTCAAATGACGGTCATTGCGCTTGGTGTAATGCCATACATTTCCGCATCGATTATTATGCAGCTCATGATGGCGCTTGTTCCCACTTTGCAGCGAGAAATTCGAGAAAATCCCGATGCGGGCAAGAGAAAGATGGGCAAATGGATACGGATGCTCACTGTTGTACTTGCCCTTTTTCAAGCGGGATTATATGGGAAGTATGCTGTTCAACTCAATGCAGGAAGCGCTGGTGTTATTGTATCAGAAATTCTTGAGATCCAAGCATTTGGTATGCCATGGCTTTTTTATTTAATTGTCATGTCGACGATGACAGCTGGAACGATGCTTTTGATGTGGATTGGGGAGCAGATATCGGAACGGGGGGTAGGTAATGGAATTAGTTTAATTATCACCGTAGGGATTTTATCTTCTCTCCCTAGTACCATTGGTTCTGTTTTGCGTCAATTAAATCTTGATTCTCAGGAGCCTGGGCAATTGACGTTTTCTTCGCTTGTAGTCTTGAGTGGAGTTTTTGTTTTAATTATCGTAGGCACCATCCTCATTATCCAAGGACAGCGCAAGATCCCATTGCAGTATGCTCGTCGAGTTGTGGGAAGACAAGAAACCCAAGGCGGAAGTGCATACATCCCTCTAAAAATTAATTACGCAGGGGTAATCCCCGTTATTTTTGCGACCTCGCTTTTGATGTTTCCGGCGACAATTGGTCAGTTTGTCGGGCGTGGAACATGGGTTGGACAGTTTGCCAATATGATCTCTCCTGGAACATGGGGCTACATGTTGTTTTATGTGCTGCTTATTATTTTCTTTACCTATTTTTGGACAGCAACCCAATTTCATCCTGAGCAAATCGCCTCGGATATGAAAAAAAATGGAGCTTTTATACCTGGTATTCGACAGGGGGGGCCAACGCAGACTTATCTCGAATCGACAATGAATCGTATCACCTTTGTGGGTGCCTTTTTCCTTGCGACCATCGCTGTGCTGCCCACCATTGTGGGTAAAATGTTGAGTGTTGATTCTTCGATTACTTATTTTTTTGGAGGTACTTCGCTCTTGATTTTGGTAGGGGTTGTACTGGACACCTCTAAACAGATTGAATCGCATTTGTTAATGAAGCGTTACGAGGGCTTTATGAAGAAAGGCAGATTAAGAGGGAGATGAGTGAACGAAGGAAGAGTTTTTTAAAAAGTTTCTATGTGGAATAAATACTTGAAGGGAGCCCTTCAGCTTATATTGCACATAAACCTAGACTGTAGTTGTAAATAAACAAAACATCTGATAAATTTCTCAGAGCGTTTATGAAAAAAGGAATCATTTCATGCCTAGAGTGGTTGGGATCGACATCCCTGATAAAAAACGGTTAGAAATTAGTCTCACGTACATTTACGGAATCGGCCGTCATGTGTCGAACGAAATTTGTGCTAAAATTGGATTAGATCCAAATATGAGAGCTCACAATTTAAGTGAAGATGACATTGCAAAAATCAACGCTATTTTGACTACGCAATATGTTGTAGAAGGTGACCTGCGACGTCAAATTCAAAATAATATCAAGCGATTGATTAGCATCCATTGTTATCGTGGTATGCGCCATCGTCTTGGGCTTCCCTGTCGCGGTCAACGTACGCGCACAAATTCTCGTACACGTAAGGGTAAGAGAAAGACAGTTGCTAATAAGAAGAAATAAAGGAGTGTGACCCTTGGCTAAACAAGAAGCTCAAAAAACAATGGTGAAAAAACCAACCGTTGCAAAAACAAGAAAAAAATCTGCGCGTAGCGTTCCAAGTGGAATCGCGCATGTAAAAGCTACATTTAATAATACAATTGTTTGTATTACGGACTTAACAGGTAATGTCATCTCGTGGGCATCTTCTGGTAAAGTTGGCTATATTGGTTCACGTAAATCTTCAGCATTTGCAGCTACAGTGGCCGCTCAAGATGCTGCGAAGGCTGCTATGTCAATTGTAGGAATGAAAGAAGTTGAAGTGAATTTATCAGGTCCTGGATCTGGAAGAGAATCTGCTGTCCGCGGCTTGCAAAGCTCGGGGCTGTCGATCACGATTATCCGGGACAAGACTCCGGTACCGCATAATGGTTGCCGTCCGCGCAAGCGCAGAAGAGTTTAATATAATCAATAACCTGAGTTTTGAATGGTTGTTTGGGTATAAACATGATGTATGTTTATCTTTTATAAGAACAGCCCAGAACTTAGGTTAGTACGCAATTAACAATTTTGCAGGAGTTGGTTCATGGCCGTAAAGTATGGCAAGTTTGAATTGCCGACGAAGATTAAAGTCGATGAGTCGAGCAAATCAGGTTCATTCGCTCGTTTTATTGCAGAACCTTTTGAAAAAGGATTTGGGCATACTGTCGGTAATGCTCTCAGAAGAATTATCCTCAGTTCTCTTGAAGCTCCTTCTATCATGTCTATTCGGATTGATGGAGTTCCACACGAGTACATGGCTGTTGATGGCATTATTGAAGACATGACGCACATCGTGCTCAACTTTAAAAATGCGCTTCTTCGTAAGTTACCGACGGATGAAGAGTCTGGATCACGTGAAACTAAGGTGATTACTAAATTATTGGATATTACTGCTGACATGCTCGAAAAAAACGGCGGTCAATATGTAGTGACTTTGAACGACCTTTTAGGATCCTCTTATTTTGACGTTGTCAATCCAAATCTTACTATCTTCACCGTCACAAAGCCAATGACCCGAAAGATAGATGTTAAAGTTGCCTTTGGAAGAGGTTATGTCCCATCAGAAAGGCATAGACTCAATGAGAAAGGTGTAGATGAAATTATTATCGACTCCGCTTTCTCCCCTGTACGCTTGGTGAATTATTTTGTCGAGAACACGCGTGTAGGCCAAGATACCGACTTTGATCGTTTGATCCTTGAGATTCATACAGATGGACGGATCAGCCCTGAAGAGGCTTTGACATTTGCTACACAGATTGGAATTTTGCATTTACAGGTTTTTGATCAGCTGAAACATAATCTCACGTTTGATCATGGAGAAGTAGAATTAAATACAGATCGCGATGCTTTGATGGCAAAACTTGCCCTTAAGATCAATGAGATCGAGTTGTCTGTACGTTCTACCAACTGCCTTGCGGGAGCAAATATTGATACAATAGCTGAGCTTGTTGTCATGCCTGAATCTGAAATGCTAAAATTTAGAAATTTTGGTAAAAAATCGCTCAATGAAATCAAAGCCAAACTTGAAGAAATGGGACTCTCTCTTGGAATGGATTTGGTTAAATTTGGAATCACAAGGGATAATGTTAAAGATGTTATCCAAGAATATATCAATGAAAAAGCAGGAATTCAAGCATGAGACACTGTAAACATACATTTAAAATTGGAAGGACTGCTAGTCACCGCCGTTGTCTGATTGCCAATATGCTTAAATCGTTAATCGAGCACGGCCGCATTGAAACCACAGAGAGAAAAGCAAAAGAGCTTCGACGGCATGCTGATCATATGGTTACCTTAGCAAAGAAAAATACATTGGCAAGTCGACGCAAAGCTGTTGCGGAGCTGATGATCTCTTACAACGCTTTGTCTCCTAAAGAAGCAAGAGCGGCAAAGGCTGGCAATAAATCAAGCCATAATGGCGATCGCAAGGTGATTGGTAAGCTTTTTTCTGAGCTAGGCCCACGCTTTGTAACTCGCAACGGTGGATATACACGCATCATAAAAAAAGACTTTCGTGTAGGTGATAACGCGCCTGTTTGTTATATCGAGTACCTCGCGGAGTAGTTTTATATATACCGGTGCTACTTCAAACATACCCGTAATTTTTGTTTTAACGCGACCATTTTTCCTTTCCCCAAAACAGGGACATTATTCGAAGTAATCAGGCCCTGTTTGGGGGAAGGGAAAAGGGGGCCGTTAAAACAGAAATGACAGGTACGTTTGAGGTGGCGCCGGTATATACCCCGCGCCATTGAGGCACGGAGTATATTTTTTCTCAGATCTTTTCTTCAGCTGATTTTGCAAATCCCTCTTTACATTCAAAAAAAACTCCCCTATTATCCAGGCGACTTTTCTATCAGTACTGCTTGACTCTTATGGAGGAAAAAATGACCATCAAAATTGCGATCAACGGATTTGGAAGAATTGGCCGATTGGTCTTTAGAAATTTACATGAAAGTTATCCAGACATTGAGGTCCTTGCGATCAATGATTTGGTTCCCCCTGAAAATCTTGCTTATCTTTTAAAATATGACTCTGTTCATCGAAAACCGAAATTTCATATCAAGGCTGAGGGAGACTATCTCAATGTCGATGGAAAGAAAAGCAAAGTTTTCTCTGAAAAAGATCCACTTAAGTTGCCCTGGAAGCAAATGGGAGTGGAATATGTCATTGAAGCATCAGGACATTTTACACATCCAGAGGATGCGCAAAAACATATTGAAGCCGGAGCTAAACGTGTTATTATTACCGCGCCGGCAAAAGGGGACTGCGCAACGTTTGTGATGGGGGTAAATGAGAATAAATACAATCCAAGCTCAGACTTTATTGTTTCCAATGCATCCTGTACTACAAATTGCTTAGCTCCCCTTACAAAGGTAATCCTGGATAGTTTTGGTATCGAGGAGGGTTTGATGACCACGATCCATTCTATGACGGCAACTCAGCCATCTGTAGATGGTCCTTCTAAAAAAGATTGGAGAGGGGGGCGGGCGGCAAGTATTAATATTATTCCTTCATCTACTGGTGCTGCAAAAGCGGTTGCTTTGTGCATTCCTGCTGTTAAAGGAAAACTTACTGGGATGGCTTTTAGAGTTCCGACCGCAGACGTCTCTGTTGTTGATCTCACAGTGCGCCTGAGCAGAGATGCCTCCTATGATGAGATTTGTGGTGCTATCAAGAAAGCAGCAGATGGCCCTATGAAAGGAATCATTGAATTTTGTGATGAAGAGGTTGTTTCCTCTGATTTCATAGGCAGTCTCGCCTCATGCATTTTTGATAAGCAAGCGGGAATTACATTGAATCCCCGTTTTTATAAATTGGTGGCATGGTATGATAATGAGATGGGATATGCCCATCGGGTCGTAGATTTAGTGCGCTATATGGCATCCAAAGAAAAATAATTAGTTTGATTTCTGGCATTTGTGACAAAAAAATGTCAATTGCTTGTCTGTAAAGTCGAGCCCGGTATAAGAGACTGTAAACCTTAAAAAATGGAATAGATTTGTGAATTTTACTCGAGAACCTATTATTGAAACGATCATATCCCCTAAAGAGGGATGTAAGCTACTTGTCCGTAGCAGCAAAGGCGGATCAGAGGCGGAAGAATATTATGTGGATGCGGTTGAGGTTGTCTCATTTGGACGCGCCTTTTTCTTTCGCTCAATGGAGCGCCCAAAAGCCTTTTTAGTGCCTGTGTCTGACTATGAAGTATTAGAAGTTAAAGAGACGCGTGTTGCGCTTAAGAATGTCAGTCATGACCGCAATATCAAAATTGGCGGTGGACGCGATGCTTCGCATCGACAGGCCCATAGAGAACCCCCTCAAGAACGGGAACAGGAGCCGATTGTAGCTTCTGCAGATGAAGAAGCAGTATCAGAAGAGTCTGGATCAGAATCTGCAGTGGGCTCCCGTATGGATAAAAGGAGAGATCGCCGTCGCCGTCGCCACCGCAGATCACCCGAGGATCAAGATTGGAACGAGCGCAGGCCGCAGCATCAAGAAAGCCAACAATCTCCAGAAGGTGAACAAAAGTCACAAGGAGGTGGTGCTGTAGATGAAACGAAAGTTTCATCTCAGATGTTTTCATCCCTCATCCCCCCTCCCACCACGCTTATTTCAGAGACTATCAGTCGCTACAAAGATAAAGAATTTATGGAGAGCCATGCGCCCAAAGAAGTAGCGCCTAAAGAAGAAAAGAAGCAACCTCCCGCCGATGATGAGTCCAACGGCTCGGAGTCTACCCCTTTGCATCGCATGGCGCCCTCTATTGCCTCAGAGCAGCTAGAGGTCAGATCCTTTACTTCTACTCACTTCTCTCCGCTACAGCATGGAAGTGATTCTTATTTCAACTAGTTTGATCAACCGAGATCTTTCCCGCCATAATTTACGGGAAAGATCTCTATTCTTACCTGAGACTGGACTTTAGCCATTGGAGCGGGGCGCTTTTCCCAGATAGCATCCCCCAGGCAGCGGGAATTTTGTAATGGTGGCATATTCAAGCCTACCATTACAAAATTCCCGCTGCCTGGGGGCGCTATCTAGAAAAATCGCCCCGCTCCAA
>CAJCHM010000059.1 GCA_903970255.1 Acidobacteriota bacterium | reverse complement strand
GAACGAAGGTCTTCGATTCGGGATTTCCAACCATCTAGAAGATTTTGTTTAATTTCAGCATATGAAATATTGAATTTATCGGCAGGGAAATTCCTCTCAGGTTTTGATAAAACCCAGCAAAAAACTTTCCAGCAATTATTTGGATAAGAATTAATTAAGCGATAAATATTTTTATCAATAACTGGATCAGAAAAAAGCTCTTCTAACACAGGACAATCTTTACATACCCGTTCAAAAAAAAATTTTTTGAAATCACCGTTAGATAGAATAGCTTGAGCTGTTTTACTTACTTGGCTTAATTTCAATCTTTCATCTACACCGAGATAGGCAATGATAAGTTGGTCGATCCTGGGATATTGTGAGCCAGGAAATATTGTTTTCGGCATGCTAAACATATTTTTTACCTTGTTTTTATTTATTTTTATTCAAAAATCCAGCTTGGTAACTATTTTTACATGCTGTGGCATTGATTTATTTACAAATTATACAATAATAGTTTAGTTTAATGCAATTGAGAATTGTTTAAAAAATAATTACAAAGCAAATCTTGCAATTCTATATAAATATATTTTAATATATATTGAGGAAGAAGTTCTCGAGGACATTGGATAAACGCACATTGCGCTGCAGTGCAAGGCGCATCTTTGCGATCTGATCCAGCACTTTTTCTAATGGGGCAACCGGTTGGGTAACAGCCAACTTGAGATGCTCGATGCTGTCTAGATGATAGAGGTATTCGGGGGCTATCTTCTCTTTAAGAAGGTGGCAATCGCGGTACCAGGCGGCGATCTCTTCGAAGATCGCGTCTGCTTGTTTTAAAATTGAGCTACTCCCCTCTTCTTCTTCCTCTGGCTCATCCGTTTTACACTTCTCTTCTATCTCAAGGGAGAGCTTTTGAAACTGGGGGTAGTCGTGGGGAAGATTTAAGTTAAGGATTTCTAAAAGGGTCTCACGCCAGGGTAGCTGATTGCTATGGAGAAGTTGTTCTGCTTTGGACAGAGAGCCGTGGGACAAAAAGGCAATACGGCGTGCCTGATCTGGAGTTTTGTTCCACTTTTCTCTAATCAAAGTTTCAATTTGGGACTGCGGGATGGGAAAAAAAGAAATTTTGCGGCATCTGGAGACAATCGTTGGAAGCATCGCATCAGGTGAGCTTGTCAAGAGGATAAAGTAACTGTGCAGCGGCGGCTCTTCAAAGGTTTTAAGGAGGGCGTTGCTGCTGTAGGGAAGCATTTGATGAGCATCGTGGATGATAAAGACGTTAACAGGGGCCTCGAAAGGGGGAAGGGCGACCTCATCGATGAGTTTGCGCATATTCTCCATGTTGTGGATTGCACTTTTGCCCTCGGGGTGGTAAATATGCAGGTCAGGGTGATTCAGTGCTTCAATTTTCCCGATGTGTTTGTCTCCCATGAGAAGCTTGGCAAGGGCAAGGGCAAACTGACTTTTTCCAATCCCATCTGGCCCATAGAAGAGCAGGGTGTTGGGCACACTTTTCTGTTCTACCATGCGCGCAATTGCCACTTTTGCTAGATCATTTCCGATGAGTTGTGAAAAAGGCATCTATACTCTCTTTAGCTTGGGTAAAAACCTCATCGGGTGTCTTAGAGGCATCGATGATGATAAACCGTTTAGGTTCTTTTTTGGCAATCTCTTTGAAGGTTTTGCGGATGTTTTGGTGAAATTGCAAGGTTTCTGATTCGATCCGATCTTTAGCAAGGCCAGTTTTTTTTATCCTTTCCAATCCAATTTTGGGATCGAGATCCAGATAAAGGGTGAGATCGGGCTTTAAATCGCTGCAGGCCAATTGACAGAGTTGACTCACAACTTCTGCATCTAATCCTCTGGCACCGCCTTGGTAGGCAATCGTAGAGTCGTTAAACCGATCGCAGAGCACAATCTTTCCTTGCTGCAGGGCAGGAACGATCAGTTCTTCGACGTGCTGGGCGCGGTCGGCAAGGTATAACAATAATTCACAGCGCGCGCTTAAGGGAAGATCGTGCGTATGCAGAAGAAGGTCGCGGATCTTTTGCCCGATCGCAGTTCCCCCGGGGGCGCGTGTTGTAATCACATCGCTATCCTGCTCAAGATAGCGATGTATTTTATCGATAAGGGTAGATTTACCGGCTCCATCTCCCCCTTCAAAGGTAATAAAAAGACCTTTTCTTCCCATTTTAAGTAGTAGGGGTCGGCGGTTCTTCCACAGCAGGGACTGTTTCCTCAACATTTTCCAGGTGCTCAATCTTCTGGACACCCACCAGGTAATCCCCTTCGTGAAGGTTAACCAGGCGCACGCCTTGTGTCGAGCGGCCCATCACGCGGACATCTTGCATGTTGATGCGCAGTGTCTGGCCTGTGTTTGACATCATGACAATTCCATCCTTATCGGTGACCGATGCTGCTCCGACAACAAGGCCGTTGCGCTCGCTTGTCAGGATCGAGCGTACCCCAACTCCGCCCCGATTAGTTTTGCGGAAATCCTCAACCCAGGAGCGTTTTCCATAACCATTAGCACAGACAACCAGCAGACTTTCTGTACCATTGACAACCTCGCAAGAGATGACGGCATCCCCCTCATTGCGCAAAGTGGCGCCGCGCACCCCTCGTGCAACTCTTCCCATTGCCCTGACTTGTGCTTGATCAAAGCGGACTGCCATCGCGTTCTTGGTAAATAGCATCACCTCTTGCCCCTCTTTGGTCAAGCGGGCTGCAATCACCTCATCTCCTTCATCGATGTTGATGGCATAAACTCCTTTTTTGCGAGGGGAACTGAAGGCGGTCAGTTCTGTCTTTTTCACAACGCCAAGCCGTGTGGCAAGAAGAATGTAGGAGGCAGTATCTTCGAAATTCTTAACACGGAGCACTGTTGCGATCTTCTCCTCTGGGCGAATGTCCTCAAGGAGGTTGACAAGCGCCTTACCTTTAGATCTGCGGCCAGCCTCTGGAATTTCCCATGCCTTGAGCCAATAGCAACGGCCAAGGGTTGTGAAAATCAGCAGAAAGTCGTGTGTAGAACAGACGTAAATGTCTTTGAGAACATCTGTCTCTTTTTTAGTCTCTAATCCAATTACGCCCTGTCCACCCCGCTTCTGTTCGCGGAATGTATCCACCGGCATTCTCTTGATGTAGTCATCTTCAGAGATTGTGATCAAGACGGGAAGATCGGGGATCAAATCTTCGATATTGAACTCCCCTTCTGCAGCAATGATTTTAGTTTTGCGATCGGAGGAGTGGTGTTTTTTGAGGTCTCCAAGTTCATCCTTGATGATGCCGCGAACTAGGCTTTCAGAGGCTAAAACCGCTCGAAAATGTGCAATTTTGGCAAGCAATTCATTGTACTCATTCTCGATCTTTTCTCTTTCTAAGCCGGTCAACTGGTAGAGGCGCATGTCAAGCACTGCATTGGCTTGAACAACACTCATTTCATAGGTTGCAATCAACTCAGTTCTTGCTGCATCGCGGTTATCTGAAGAGCGGATGAGTTTAACAATCGCATCGAGGTGGTCGAGCGCTTTGAGATACCCTTCGAGAAGGTGGGCTCTGGCTTCTGCTTTTGCAAGCTCAAAGCGGGTTCTTCGGCGAACAACATCGATCCGGTGATCGACCCAGGCAGCAATAAACTGCTTGATGTTCATCACGCGCGGCAACCCCTTGTCCAAAGCGAGCATGTTGCAGCCAAAGGTCACCTGAAGATCGGTATATTTGAAGAGCTGATTGATCGTTACGTCGGGAATTTCTCCCCGTTTAAGTTCGATCACGATTCTCATTCCATCTTTATCAGACTCATCGCGCATATCAGAGATGCCAGAAATGGTCTTCTCATTGACCAGATCCGCAATTTTTTTGACAAGCTCTCCCTTGCTGACGTTATAAGGGATCTCATCGATGACAAGGCGCTGTTTATCGCTGCCCTCTTGTTCTTCTGTGTGGATCACCCCGCGCAGTGTGAGTTTGCCTCGGCCAGTGTGGTAAGCTTCCTTGATGCCGCGGTAGCCGCAGATGATGCCCCCTGTAGGAAAATCGGGAGCAGGCATCACTTCCATGATCTGATCGATCGTCGTCTGCGGATTATCCAGAAGCAAAAGGGTCGCAGTGATCAGCTCGCCTAAGTTATGCGGTGGGATGTTGGTCGCCATACCGACGGCAATCCCAGAGGAGCCGTTTGCAAGCAAGTTAGGAAATTTTGCAGGGAAGACAGTCGGCTCTGTCTTTGTCTCATCGTAGTTGGGAATAAGTTCAACTGTGTCTTTTTCCAAATCCTCCATTAGGGCCATAGAGGAGTGGGTGAGGCGCGCCTCAGTATAGCGCATCGCAGCTGGGGGATCTCCGTCTACAGAGCCAAAGTTACCCTGCCCATCGACAAGGCGATAGCGCATTGCCCAAGGTTGTGCCATACGGACAAGAGTCGGATAAATGACAGTTTCACCGTGAGGGTGAAAATCGCCGGAGGTGTCGCCCGAAATTTTGGCGCATTTACGGTGCTTTCCACCAGGGGTTAAGTTCAGTAAGCGCATCGCGTAAAGGATGCGGCGCTGAGAGGGTTTGAGACC
Source organism: Acidobacteriota bacterium (assembly GCA_903970255.1). Taxonomy (GTDB): domain Bacteria; phylum Chlamydiota; class Chlamydiia; order Chlamydiales; family Rhabdochlamydiaceae; genus CAJCIW01. Next base: position 12,851 of record CAJCHM010000059.1, on the reverse strand, counting down.
ATCGCGCACATCGGGAAGAGCGCGCGAAATGATCACCGACATCGAGTAGCGGAGGTAGCTTTCCTTAACTTCTTCTTCGACATTCCTTGGAAGGATAATTTCATCTTTGGTATAGGACATATACTCCTTAGATATCCAGATTCTTAACTGACAGGGCGTATTTCTCAATAAAGGCGCGGCGCGGCGGCACGTCCTCGCCCATCAACATCGTAAACATGTGGTCTGCCGCAACGGCATCGGGCAGGGTGACGCGCAATAGGGTGCGTCGGGTAGGATCCATGGTGGTCTCCCAGAGTTGGTCAGCATTCATCTCGCCAAGACCCTTATAGCGCTGGATCTCGATCCCCTTGCGGCCATTAATGCGAAGGAGTTCAATCCCTTCCTTCATCGTAAAGACAGGTTGCTGCCTCCCATCTTCATCAACGATATCAAAGAGTTTGCCATCGGCATCGACATACTGGTTCAGGGAGAAATTGTAAGTTCCCAGGCGCTGTTTTAGATCATCTAACGCACTTTCCTCATAGAGTTCCATGAAGGGCAGGCTTTTAAGTCTAAATGTCTTCATCTCCTCTGTCTGTTCTTCTTCAGGGATGGCAGCAAGCGTTTGCGCATGTCTTTCACGCTGGATCTCTTCGTCTTGTTTTTTGATCTCATCAAACTCTTCTTCCGAGAAAATGAATCGACTCTCATCGCCAAGCTTCACTTGGAATCTAGGCAACCTACCGTTTTTATCTTTGGCAGCTAAGAACTCGCGGAAAGGAACCCCTTTCCGCTCGATGGAGAAGATCATATTTTCCACTTCTCGAATAGCCTTTAGCATTTCGACAACGGCCCCTTTCTCAATGGTGTCGGTGTGGCCTACCAATTTCACCTCTACATCACTTAACCCAAGGCTTAAGAGATACTCGTCCATCTCTTTTTCGCTGTGGATGTAACGGCTAACTTTCTTTCTGGTCACCCGATATAAGGGAGGGCGGGCAATGTAGACGAAATTATTTTCAATGAGCGCCGGCATGTGGCGATAGAAAAAGGTAAGCAGCAACGTGCGGATGTGGGATCCATCGACGTCGGCATCCGTCATGATGATAATTTTATGATAGCGAAGTTTTTCTAAATTGAAATTGTCAATACCGATCCCGCAGCCAAAAGCTGCAATCATCGATCCCACCTCAGTGTTCTGCAAAATTTTCTCAAGGCGCGCTTTCTCAACGTTGAGGATCTTACCGCGGATGGGTAAAATGGCTTGAAAGCGCCTGTCGCGCCCGGTTTTTGCAGAGCCTCCCGCAGAATCTCCCTCAACAATGTAAATTTCGCAAAGTGCAGGATCTTTTTCCTGACAATCGGTGAGTTTTCCGGGAAGTCGCGCACTATCCAACGCTGTTTTGCGCAAAGTCAACTCTCTAGCTTTCCGAGCAGCTTCCCGTGCTTGCGATGCCAAGATCGCTTTTTCGACGATCATCCGGGCAATCACAGGATTTTCTTCGAGAAATGTGGTCAGTTCTTCTCCAACAATCTGCTGGACGATCGATGCGACCTCTCCATTCCCTAACCGCTGTTTTGTCTGTCCCTCAAACTGGGGATTGGGGACCTTAGCGGAGATGACCGCTGTCAACCCCTCGCGCATGTCATCGCCTGCAACAGAAATCTTATCGCTTTTTGCAAGATTGTGACTTTTGATGTACTGATTGAGCACACGCGTGAGTGCTGTGCTAAAGCCGGTGACGTGGGTTCCTCCCTGCCTTGTTGTGATGTTATTGACAAAAGAATGGAGGTTCTCTGTGTATGTGTCATTCCACTGCATGGCCACTTCAAACTCTAAAATCCCATCTGTGATCTCTTTCGAGCCGAAAATGTAAATGGGTTTTGGAAACAAAGGGATCTTGTTTTCATTGAGATATTCCACAAACGAGCGAACCCCTCCCTCATAACAGAAGGAAACTTCTGTCGGAACGGTATCTCTTTCATCTCGGAAATTGATTTTGAGATTTTTATTCAAGAAGGCAAGCTCGCGAAACCGCTTTAACAAAATGTCATAATCATAGGTTGTGACAGAAAAGATCGTATCGTCAGCTAAAAAGTTGACCTTAGTTCCATGCTTTTGCGTGTCACCAACGACCTTTAAAAGGTGTGTGGGTTTGCCTCTAGAAAATTCCATCTCGTGAATTTTGCCATTCTGAGATACTTCGACGTGAAGTTTTTTGGACAGAGCATTGACGCATGAGACGCCAACCCCGTGAAGACCACCTGAGACCTTATAAGTGTTCTTATCAAACTTCCCCCCGGCATGGAGAATGGTCATGACAACTTCAAGGGCAGAGACATCGCGCCCCTGTTTTTGAGACTCTTTATCATGCCGTCCAACGGGAATACCTCTCCCGTTATCTTCGACAGAAACCGAATGATCTTTGTGCAAGGTGATCGTAATTTCTGTGCAATGGCCAGCGAGTGCTTCATCCACGCTATTATCCACAACCTCATAGACGAGCTGATGCAGGCCGTTAGTTTGCGTATCCCCTATGTACATTCCAGGGCGTTCGCGCACTGCTTGAAGACCTTCTAGTACGGTGATCGAACTTGCGTCGTATTCTTTTTCTTTGGTCATCGTCGTCATACCTTAAAACTCTTAGTTTATAGAGGGGCTAGTAATACACCCCCTCTAACCCATACGAAAATGGATATTTTTAATCTCCACAGAGGGAAACTTTTCCCTTAAACTCTTCAGCAAACGCCCCCGTTCATGCTGGCAAAGCAAGCTATACAAGGTGGAATTACCCACCTTCACATAAAGCACTCCCTTCTCAAAGCAGATCGCTTTGGTCATCGAGCAGAGTTTTTCTCCAATGACCTGCGGCCAAGCGTCAACAAGGAGGTCAGGGCGATCCCGGTGCAGGGCACCTATGCCGCTAAGCGCCTTCGGAAGTAAATCCTTGAGCTGCTTATTGGTTAAGTCTTTTCCATTACCTTTATGCATCGGATGTCGACCTCATTTTTCCACTAGAGGCAATTGCAAACTCGCTTCCCGGCCAAAACGGGATGATTTTGAGGCTGATTTAATTCTCAGCCTCAAAAGAGCAGGTTTCGGGCAGAATGGAGGTTGCAATTGACTATATAAATCACCCCTTAAAAAAGCAAGGCGCTAAGCCCGATTGCAATTAAAAAGTAGATCGACATTGACAAAAAGTCGTTAAATGCAGTGACAATTGGCCCAGAAGCCACAGCGGGATCCACACCGATTCGCAAAAAAAACAGAGGAGAAAAAACACCCAGCGCAGTTCCTGCAAAACAAGCACCGGTAAGTCCTGTCCCTACGATCAAACCGACGGCTGTAGGGCTCACATCCACGCGCGAAACACCGACAAAATCCAACCCATACACTAACAACCCGCAAATGAGTCCAAACACAGCCCCTGTCGACATCCCGACAAGAAGTTCTTTAAAGATCGTTTCCCGTTTATTCCCAATTGTCACCTGTCCAAGGGCCATGCTGCGCACTAAAATTGTACTGCATTGAATCCCAATATTCCCAGACATTCCTGTAATCAGCGGCACAAAAAATATCACAAAGGTAAGGACGCCGCCTGCATAACTCTGAAAAGAAGACATCACACCGACATTAATTAATCCGGCGCAAAGGGTGACGACAAGCCAAGGAGCCCGCGAGAAAAAACGTTTGATCAGCGGCTCATGCTCACTCACCTTCTCTGCGGTACCTGCCATGTTTGCAATGGTTTCATCACTAATATCTTCCAGAGCATCGAGGACATCTTCGTAGGTGATCACACCCAGTTGTTTGTTATTGGGACCGACAACAGGGAGGGCTGAAATTTTATAGCGCTCGACGATCTCAACAACCTCTTCCCTTGAAGTATCGGGAGTCACTGTGTGTAAAACCGATTTCATTACTTGCCGCAATGGCAAGTGGGGTGGATTGACAATGAGATTTCGCGCAGGAACATACCCCTGGAGCTGCCCTTCCTGGCTTAATACAAAAATCTGACGGGTGAGATCGATCCCTGGATGATTGCGGATGTGTGCCGATGCCTGGCCAATGGTCACATCCATAGAAAAGGCAAAAAACTCATTGGTCATCAATCGACCAGCCGTATTGCGCCTATGCTTTTTAATCTCGCGAATCTTGAGCGCTTTGCTTGCCTCTAGCATTTCGATCACGCGGCGCAACCTGCGCTCAGATATATCTTCTAACACCTCAACAGCCTCGTCGGGAGGCATATGTTCTAATAATTTTTTCATCTCCGCATCGCTGATATGGCGCAAAATAGCCACTCGGGTACGGCTATCTGTATTGATCATGAATTCGATCTTTGCTTCAACGCTCAAAAGATTTTCATAGATCATCGGCCTAGCGTGGGAGGGCAGCCCAGAGGCTGCATAAGCTAAGTCAATGGGTGAGTACTCAGAGGCGATTTTAACGATATCTTCGGTGTCAATTGTCGAGGTCTGCTTATGGAAGGCCAACTCGAGTTTATCCTGCAAAAGGTCGTGCAAATAGGAGGTCTTAGATTCGAGCAAACTGCCGACCGCTGCTGCGTCATCAGCGTCTTGAGCGACCTCATCATTTGTTAGAATTTGCATACAAGCCCCACCCTTGAAAAGCCGCCGTGAGTATAGCTTCTCAACCCGGTATTATTCAATAGATATTAATCTTAGGTTTGATATAAGATCTTTATCACAAAACTAAATTTCGGATTACCCACCTATGTCCAAGCCAGATATTTTTAAACCTGAGAAAATTCGCAATATCGCCATCATCGCCCACATCGACCATGGCAAAACGACCATGCTCGATAGCCTGCTTAAGCAATCTAACATCTTTAGGGACAATGAGAAAGTTCCTGAACGGGCTATGGATAGCTATGATCAGGAGAAAGAGCGCGGGATCACGATCTTTGCCAAACATACTAGTGTTTTCTTTGAAGATTTTAAAATTAATATTATAGATACTCCCGGCCATGCTGACTTTTCAGGCGAGGTCGAGCGGGTTCTTGGACTTGTCAATTGCGTCCTCCTCCTCGTCGATGCCCAAGAAGGGCCCATGCCGCAAACCCGCTTTGTTCTCTCGCAAGCTCTCAAAATCGGCCTTCACCCCATTGTTGTTCTTAATAAGATTGACCGCCCCCATGCTGATCCAGACCGCGCCCTCAATCTCACGTTTGACCTCTTTGTCGAACTCGGCGCTAGCGATGAGCAGCTGGACTTCCCTATTTGTTACGCTTCAGGTCTTGGAGGATTTGCAACGACCAACCTCAACGATCCTCGAGTAGACATGCGTCCTCTATTTGAGCTCATCATTAAAGCCGTTCCTCATCCCCCTGGAAATATCGACCTCCCCTTTTTAATGCAAGCCGCCACTTTAAGCTATGACGACTTCGTTGGCCGCCAGGCATGTGGACGGATTCTAGAAGGTAAAGTTGCCAAGGGGGATCTAATCACAAAAGTGGATAAAAATGGCCATCCGACCCAGCATAAAGTCGTTAGAATCGAAGGTTATCTTGGCCTCAAAAAAGTCGAAATGGATGAGGCAGGCGTTGGCGATATCGTCAGCATCTCAGGGATCCCCGAAATTATGATTGGAGATACCCTCTGCGATTCTAAGCACATCGTCCACCTCCCCCCGATTGAAATCGCTGAGCCCACCCTTTCTGTCGAAATTATGGTCAATAACGGCCCGTTTGTCGGAAAAGACGGCAAACACGTGACGATGAACAAAATCCGCGACCGTTTGATCCAAGAAAGAAAGGCAAACATTTCTTTAAAAGTCGAAGAGTCCTTCCGCGACGACGCCGCCCGAGTTTGCGGCAGAGGCGAACTCCACCTAGCCGTTCTTATCGAAGCTATGCGCCGCGAGGGTTACGAGTTTACTATTTCCAAACCCCAGGTCATCATCAAACAGGTCGAGGGTGCCCTTCAAGAGCCTTTTGAAATTACCCACATCGAAGTTCCCCAGGAATATTCCGGCACTGTGATTGAAGAGCTCTCCCGCCGCAAAGGGGAAATGCGCTCTTTGAACACAAACGAGCATAATATCACCACTATTGAGTTCCTCATCCCGACACGCGGCTTAATGGGGTATAGAAACAACTTCCTGACCGTCACACGTGGACTTGGTATCCTAACGTCTGTCTTTGATAGTTATGGACCTCATAAAGGAGACATTCCAGGACGTCCCAATGGTGTCTTGATCTCCAACGGGCCTGGGAAAGTCACTGATTATGCCAGCTTTAGCATCCAGGAACGGGGCTCCCTCTTCGTCGCCCCTGGCGAAGATGTTTACGAAGGGATGATCGTAGGTGAGAATTCCCGAGACAACGACTTGATGGTCAATGTTGTTAAAGGCAAGCAGCTCACAAATGTGCGCGCATCGGGAAGCGATGAGAAAATCATCCTCACTCCTCCGCGCACCTTTACATTGGAACAAGCGATCGATTTCATTCAAGACGACGAATTGGTGGAAGTAACTCCAAACCACATCCGTCTTCGCAAACGTTTCTTAAATGAGGCCGATCGCAAACGAAAGAGCTAACAGGCGGTTTCTTATGATTGTAGAATCGGCGCAAAAATTGCCCAGTTTTCTGAATCGAAACTCATCGGAAATCAATGGAGAATTTAAAAAACTCCTCAGTCTCCTTTATAATATGACACCTCTTGACCCTCTTTCCGAGGGTTTAAAGAAAGAAAACTCCTGCAAAAACCGCTATCTTGACGTCATTGCCAATGACAATACTCGTGTCAAATTGGAAGGAAAAGAACAAGACTATATCAATGCCAATCACTGTCTTAAAAATACCGTTATCCTCTCCCAAGGACCCTTAAGGATCGGCGCGAAGGACTATTTCGATCACCATGCTGATTTTTACCATATGCTCTGGACAAACAATTGCAGTGCAATTGCGATGGTTACAGACTTCATTGAAAACTACCAAGAAAAATGCAGTTTCTATTTGCCAGAAGAAAATCAAACCAAAATCGCTGGGCAATATTCCATCACCTCAGAGCCAGATACCACCAATGGCAATTTGATTGAGCTCAATATTAAAACCACAAAAATCTTTATCGAGTATCAGGGTGAAAAAAGAACCCTGGTTCACTACCAGATGCCCACTTGGCTCGATGGGGAAGGAACAAGTGCAAAGGCAGTTGCAGTTTTAACAAGAATCCTGCTCCAAGAGAAAAAACCTCTGATCCATTGCAGCGCAGGAATCGGACGTTCCGGCACCCTTGCAGCAGCCATGGGAGCCTACAACGCATACAGAGAAAGAGCAACTTCTGACACTCTGATTTTCGATGTTGTTCAAGAGTTGCGCACGGAGCGGCGCGGCTGCGTACAAACCCGTGAGCAGTACAAAACCCTTTATGAAGCAGTAAAAATCCTCATAACCGAAGATTTGAACATAGAAGTAGAACCAAAAGCAGACCCTTTTTTGATTTCATTTAATCAACTTTCCCTGCTGGTTGAACCCATAGAAGAATCAGAAGAAGAAAAAGTGGAGGATCTGGTACCTACAGAAGATCCAAAAGACGATCTTGATCCAAATCTTAATCTATTAGCTGGATCCAGTACTGATCCCAGCAACGACTAGTTGTAGAGGGAATTGCAAACTCCCCATTCGTGCCCTAGCGCGCGCTTTTCACGCGGATGGAGGTTTTCCCGGGACCGCTTCTCGCAAAAAAACTCAAAGGTCAATATTTGAACTGGAAAGTATATAGCCCACCCGGTATATTTTTCTTGTCAGGGAGGAACCCAATATGAAACTCTATCCTTTTTTAACTGCTCTTTTTTTGAGCTGTATTTGCCTAACTGCAAATGAAATCGACATTACTCAACCGCTTCGCATTGAACAATTGATGCCAAGAGAAGGACTTTTTGCCGTATTAGCGGTTGAACCCGCTTTGCCAAAAGATTTTGTTGCTCTCAGTAAAAACCTAGAAGTTGACCACATGGATCAAGAAGTTGACTATATGGATTGGGTTTATTGGGGATCGGAAAAAGTTCTCAAGGCTTATTTTAAGGATGAAAACAATCTTACAGAGCCTATACTGAGAGTAAAATTAATTCCCGCAATGGAACATTGCAAAAATGGCCGCTTTGACCAGCAAGCCCTGATAAATAGCATGACTCAGGTAAGTAGGGGAAGAGTGCCGTCGATTGAGTTTGGCAAGTGGGGATTTTATCCCTATTGCATGATGTCCAATTTGGTCGATGATAAACTGCACCTTGCCTATGTAGATCTAAATGACAGGGATTCTGGAGGGTTATTTTTCGAGTTGCTCATGCCCAATAAGCCTGAAGCCAAGGCAACAGCCCTACAATTATGGAATGATTTTTTTCATCAAACACAGCAACTTCCCGAGCCTCTTTTTTTAAAAGCACAAGGGCAAGAGATCCATCCTGGATATACGATTGTAAACGTCGCCGGACGTAAAATCAAAGTGATTGCCGAAAAGAGAAAATCGGATAAAAAAATCCAATGGATGGCAATTCCTCAGAACCAAGCAACTGAATTGAAAACCAAAAAAGTCTTCAAGACTTTGATGGGATGTAAGTGGCACCATGGGGAGCCCATTTTGAAAATTGAAGGAACCTACATCATTGAAAAGGGATGGGTAAATTTGGATATGACCACATCCGTTCTTATTAAAGAGGTGGATGAATTCACCAGCGTCCCTTTACAAAAAAATGTCGTCTTAAACCAGCTTTAGCATCCGTTGCATTCCATAAGTTTCCCACCCATAAGAATGTCAGCAAGGATTTTCCAATCAGGCTTCTTCGGAATGGATAAACCTTGATTTGTATAAAAACCATCCACATCTTCCACCCATGATGCCATAGCTCCTAAAAATGCTCCAATATCTCTACTTTCCCAGGATGACAAATCTTCTAAATAATCCGTCTTGAGAGCTCGCAGAAAAGAAATAAAGTTCTCTTTTGTTTGATTTTTTTTATTTCAGAATATTTCATTTTATTTACTTTCATTTTGTAATTACAGTTATTACTTGATTTGGTTTTTAGATGTCGTTATTACTTTTCAATTCTTTGAAAAATTTTACCAATTTCTCTTTTGTTTCTATTATCTTTTGCATTAAATCGTCTTTCGTATAATAGATCCCAGGATATTTTTTAATGTCCTCTTCAAATTCAGAAAATCTACTTGCAATCTTTCCTAATTCAGAAAATGCGATATGTTCCTCTTCAGTAAGGGTCTCATAATCTAGCTCCAAATCATATGAAGAAACAAAATCACTGCAAAAAGTTATTTCATCAATTTTTTTAGCAAGATACATATCTATAAGCTGATATATTCTTCGCTTGTCAGTCCTTTCGTACATATTACTCAGATGGTTTTGATATCTTTTTTAACGATCCCATAGGATCTCTACCATAGCGAAAATGCGATATTGTAACCGCATCACAGGAGTTGGGTCCGTAGATTTTCCAGAAGGTGTTGCCTCCCGATTTTACGGCTATTTCCTGAAACTCTTCTTCAGGGTCATATAACGAGGTCGTCGTCAGGGTTCTGCTTCCAGCGGGTGTATAACGGGTTTGCAGACGCCTACTGAGGGCATCATATGAGGCTTCCCAGACAAATGCTGCATCGGTCAGTTTAATCAGCCTGCCCCAAGGATCCCAGTCGAACAGTCTGAGGATCCAAAAGGATCAGCTCATCTGCATATCCTTTTATTCTTGCGAACCCATAATAGTCAAAACGATAAATCCAATCATTTTCACTTGCGTAATTGAATGACTGAAAACACAATTCTTCTGGGACGATTGCTCCATGAGCAATCGCCAATACAATAATTCTATTCCTGACAGCCTTTGGGGATGCCCAGAGGGCATTCCTTACTTTAATGCCTCCTCCACTATGACAGGTTTGAAATAATTTCGCCTTAGGTCCATGAGTGGCATGAAAATGCTCCCATTGCTTCATCAAGAGATACTCGGGGGGTGTTTGGATCCCAAAGAGCCAGATAGACATTCTGCGACATCGCTGATTTTTCCATGGGTTGCATTGTAAATGCGATGATTTTTTGCTCCAATTGGCATACTATGCAATTACCTCTTGACTTTCTGAGTGGCTTCCTTATAGGTTTCTTCGTGAATAGTGAGGAGGCCTGAGCCATCCTCATAAATTACTCTTCCCTTATTCGCAGCTGCTACAGAGATATCGCCAATTGGAACATCTGAACCATCTGGATTAAAAAAGTAAATATCAATTTCAATATTCTTATCAGAGAAAGGATAATTATAGAGGTAGGGTCTTATTTCCTCGCTTGCATTGATTGCTGCTAGATATTCCTCGACGCAATATACTAATAGCTCTCTTGCAGCTTCCATATTCACTATTTTGCGACAATCAAATCCAAGCATGAGCATTTTTATTTCATCCATCATCTGTCCACCTGTGCCAATCGGAGCCAATCCCTTTTCGGCACTTATTTTTTTAGCTACTTGCATTGTGATTTTATTTGCAATTCTTTCATCTTTTGAAAATATATAGTGATTATTTGCAACTAATAGAATAATGAATATTGCAATTAATTTTAATAAAACTTTCATCTATAATTTACATAATTTAAGATATAATCTTCGGTATGCTTTCTAATTACTCGTGTATACGTAGGACTGCTAAAACTGTGGTCAAAGTCTGGTGCATCCGGGTGAGGATCTAAAAAAATCAGTTCATCTGCATACCTTTGTAATCTTGCCACAACATAATAGTCAAAACGATAAATCCAATCATTCTTGCTTGCATAATTAAATGACTGAAAACATAATTTTCCAGGCACGATTTTTCCTGGAGCAATCGCCAATACTATAATTCTATTCCTGATAGCCTTTGGTGATGCCCAGAGGGCATTCCTTACTTTAATGGCTTCTCCACTATCACAGGTTTGAAATAATTTCGCATTAGGTCCATGAGTTGGATTATAAATGCCATGAATTGTTGCTCCGATTGGCATATACGGCGCTCGGTCAGGTTTTGTGAATTTTGACCAAGCGATACGCAGCCAAATTGAGCTGCATGAGGAGCACCATTCCTGAGTAGGGAAGGGCGACGAAAAAGCTCGAATGGGCAAAGTCGCAGCTGGTCAAAATTCATAAAACCTGACGGAACGCCGTATAGCATCCAATTACCTCTTGACCTTCTGGAAAGCCTCTTCGTACGTTTCTTGGTAAAGAGTTTGGAGGCCTGGACGATTTGATTCGTACACCTCATAACATATTCGTCCACATTTTGCCACTGCTACAACAATATTACCAATTGACACATTGGAGGCATCTGGATTGCGAAAAAATATTTCAAGTTGAACATTTTGATCTGTGAATGGATAACTATAAAGGTAAGGTCGTATCTCCTCGCTGGCATTGATTGCTGTTAAAAATTCCTCAACGCAATATACTAATAACCCTCGTGCTGTTTCAATATCTACTATTTTACGGCAATCGAATCCAAGCATTAACATTTTTATTTCATCCATCATTTGCCCACCTATGCCCATGGGAATTAGCCCCTTTTCTGTACTTATTTTTTTCGCTGTTTGCAGGGTGATTTTATTAGCAATTTTTTCATCTTTTGACAAAGTATATGCCGGGTAAACAATTGATACTATAATAAAGCTTGCTACTATTATTATTGAAAATGGAAACTTCATTTAATTCCTCCATAATTTAAAATATAGTCTTTCATTCGCAAATCAATTACCGGTTGAAACGTAGGACTGCTAAAACTGTGGTCAAAGTCTGGTGCATCTGGGCGAGGATCTAAAAGGATCAGTTCATCTGGATACCCTTGTAACCTTGCCACACCATAATAGTCGAAACGATAAATCCAATCATTCTTGCTTGCATAATTAAATGACTGAAAACATAATTTTCCAGGCACGATTTTTCCAGGAGCAATCGCCAATACAATAATTCTATTCCTGATAGCCTTTGGTGATGCCCAGAGGGCATTCCTTACTTTAATGGCTCCTCCACTATGACAGGTTTGAAATAATTTCGCCTTACGTCCATGAGTGGCATGAAAATGCTCCCATTGCTTCATCAAGAGATACTCGGGGGGTGTTTGGAATCTCAAAGAGCCAGATAGACATTCTGCGACATCGCTGATTTTTCCATGGGTTGCATTGTAAATGCCGTGAACTTTTGCTCCCCCAGCATATCTGCTCAGCATAAAAGCAATTTCCATCGCTTCGTGTGGTTGAGTATCAATACCATTGATATTCGCAATTTCTCCTTCTGGCAAGTCAAAATGTCCGATCTGATAAGAAAATGAATTTGTGAAATTTTTGTTAGCATATTGCGTTGCAAATCCACAGTTCAAAAGGGTAGGAGCAAATGTATCATACACTCGAGAGAAAAATCGTCCATCCGGATCCATATAATTGACAGGATCCCCGTTGGCATAGGCGTAGAGATTGAGAGAAATGGGGTGACCTATAGGATCGGGACTCAAAAACCTTCCGCCTCTAGGATCGTAATAGCGTGCTCCCATCCAGATAAGGCCGGTGGGATCTTGGGAAAGGCTGTGCCATGTCAGAGATTGAGCGTAAGAGGAAAGATCTGAATAGGGAGTAGCTGTGGGATGTTGCGGGCCATAGAATGAAGGGAATTGTTCCACCAGGATTGTTCCTTGCTCTGAAACAATGCCCTCAAGCTGGCCTAATGCATTATGCATCAAATAGACCACAGCTGTTCCTAAAAACGTGTTTAAACGTGTTTATTTTGTTTCGCTCTCTGAGTGACCACGCAAGGGTTTGCGCTTGTGGTATCTAGAGTCCTGCCCGGAACAGTACGGGCTGTTTTCACCCGTTTCCAATCGGCGATGGAG
>CAJCHM010000058.1 GCA_903970255.1 Acidobacteriota bacterium | reverse complement strand
CTTGTAGACACCGTAAAAGGGGCGGTAATGAAAAGGGAGGAAATGCACCCCGGGCAAGTTTTGCTCGTTGAGCTTCTTTGAAAGCTGCACTGCCTTGATCCAGGGCGCTCCGATCACTTTGAAGGGCAATGTGTAGCCGATACCGATATTGACAAGCGATAACTCTCCGAGCAATCCTGTCGAGGCGTAAAACTGCGGGGTATCAGACTCGGGGATGTACGGGCTTGTCGGGATCCAGGTCAATCCGGTATCAGCATAGCTCATTGCTCTCTTCCACCCCTTCATCGAAACGACTTTCAATCGGCATCCGATCTGATACTTGTCATTGAAATAGTTAGCTAGCTCCCCAATGGTCATCCCATGGCAGTAAGGAACGTTGGCATAGCCGACAAATGAGCGCCATTTTTTCTGGAGCATCGGTCCATCGACAGTGGTTCCGTTGATGGGGTTGGGCCGATCTAAAACGATCAGGGGGATGTTTTGTTTAGCCGCCTCCTCCATCATATAGAACAGGGTTGTGGTGTAGGTGTAAGTGCGGCAGCCGATGTCTTGAATGTCGTAGATCAGCACATCGATCCCCTCGAGCATCTCTGGGGTAGGCCTGCGGGTTTTACCATGGAGGCTAAATACGGGAATGCCCGATGGTCCTCTAATATCGGCGATCTCCTCAAAGGCATAGCCCTGACCTGTGAGGCCATGTTCTGGGGCAAAAAGGGCGACAAGTCGGATGCCGGGGGCTGCTTTTAGGAAGAGGTCGATCGTGGAGCACATTTTGCTATCAACACCCGTATGGTTGGTGATCAGACCCACCCGCTTTCCCTGAAGCTCTTGTACCTGTCCTTCTTTGAAAAACACATCGACGCCAAGTTCGATGTTGGCAGAATAGGCGCAAAAATGAACGAGGGTGGCAAGGAATGCTAAAATAGACCTGCGCAACTTTTTCAAAACCACCTCTCTTATCCCTAGAATGTCATGTTCCTGGATTCCTGAGAATTAAAGAAAACATTTGTCATACTTTTATCTGTGTGTTATGAGTTCATTTTTAAGAGGAGCGATCCATGACCATTCAACAGCCTGAGTCTAAATTTATCAAAGAAGCCAAGCAGATTCTTTCTTCATCCCAGGGGCAGTCCCACTCTTTAAGGGAGCGGGAAAAGCTATCAATCGAACTTTCTGCCAATATATTGAAAGAGGCCAATCGCACGATCACAAGATCGGAAAAAAGAGCTCAGGCAGAGCTCTTCCGGATGATGCGGGATCCTATTGGCAAAGTGTTCACGACAAGTATGACCGATGAGTGCTTTCGCAGTCATAAAAATGCAAGAGTTGCAAATCAGCTAGTATTTCTTTTAAAGCAACTAGGTGTTCCCAAATATTTGGGATGGCAAAAGCGGCTCTCTCTTAAAGCTTTTCAGATCCTGGGAGAAAAACTCTCGTTTCTTTTAGTTCCACTTGCGACCTCCACTCTTAGAAAGGCAACAGCAAAAGTGATTCTCCCCGGAGACAAGAGGGCTTTAAAAAAGCACATGGCAAAAAGAAGGCTGGAAGGGGTACGTCTGAATCTGAACCATCTGGGCGAGGCAATCCTCGGAGAAGAAGAAGCAAAACGGCGCTTAAGCGTTTATCTCAAGGATCTGCAGCAAGAGGATATCGAATATATTTCCGTTAAAATTTCGACGATTTTCTCTCAGATCCACCTTTTGGGCTGGGATGAAACCTTGGAGACTTTGGCAGGGCGTCTTCGAGAGCTGTATCGTACCGCAATGGGACATACATTTACGCGGGCCGATGGGTCAAAAGCCCCCAAATTTGTCAACCTGGACATGGAAGAGTACCGCGATCTGATATTGACCAAGGAACTGTTTAAAAAAGTGCTGAATGAGGAAGAATTTCATCATTTCTCTGCCGGGATTGTTCTTCAGGCTTACCTTCCAGATGCCCATGGAATTCAAAAGGAGCTGACGGAGTGGGCAATGCAACGGTTGAAAAAAGGGGGGGCTCCGATCAAAATCCGGATTGTCAAAGGAGCCAACCTTGCGATGGAGCAATTTGAGGCATCTTTGAGAGACTGGCCTCAGGCGCCCTATACGGAAAAGGCCCATGTCGATGCCAACTACAAAAAAATGGTGACCTATGGCTGTCTCCCCGCTCATGCCCAAGCTGTTCACCTAGGAATTGCAAGCCACAACCTTTTTGATATTGCCTATGCACTCCTGCTGCGCGCTGAAAATAAGGTGGAGAATGAAATCAATTTTGAAATGCTCGAAGGGATGGCTGACCATATCCGTCGGGTTGTTCAAAAACTCTCTGGAGACATCCTTCTCTATTGTCCTGTAGCGACAAAGGATGATTTTCAGAGCGCAATCGCTTATTTAATCCGCAGACTGGATGAAAATACAGGCCCGGATAATTTTCTACGCGCAGCTTTTGGCCTAAAACCTGGAACTGCTGAATGGGAAGAGCAAATAACGCTTTTTACAAATGCCTGCCAGGAAATGCACACAGTGAAAACGGTTCCTCGCCGCACACAAGATAGAAATCTCCCTCCTGTCCCTCTTCTGCAAACTGCTCACTTTGAAAATGAGGCAGACACGGATTTCTCTTTGCCGCAAAACCGGCTCTGGGCAGAAAAAACATGCAGTCGTTGGAAAAACCATAAGCCATCCCCAATCCCGTTAGTCGTTGCAGGGGCGGAAATTTATCAAACGCACGCACAAGGGGAAGGGGTTGATCCAGCAAACCCCAAAGAAGTTCTCTATCATTATGCTCTTGGCAGTTGGGAGCAGATCGATAAGGCAATAAGGAGCGCCAAAGAACAGGAAGCTAGATGGGGGAAAACAACTGTTGAAGAAAGATGCACTCTTCTATCCAAGGCCGCTCAAAAGATGAGAGAAAAGCGGGGCGATCTTATCGGTGTGATGATGTCAGATGGGGGAAAGACAATTCTTGAAGGGGATGCGGAAGTTTCTGAGGCAATCGACTTTGCTGAATATTACTTGCGCACCTTAAAAAAAATGCAGACCTATCCCGATGTTCAATGGTCACCCAAGGGGACTGTGCTTGTTACCCCTCCGTGGAATTTTCCTATCTCGATTCCAGCGGGCGGAATTCTAGCAGCTCTTGCTGCTGGAAATTGCGTTCTGTTCAAACCCGCACCAGAGGCTGTTTTGAGCGGATGGGAGCTTGTAAAGGTACTTTGGGATGCAGGCATTCCTAGAGAAGTTCTCCAATTCATCAATTGTGCAGATGAGCCTGTTGGCTCTAAGCTCATTGCTGATGCAAGAGTCAACTTTATTGTTCTTACCGGTGCAACAGCAACGGCAAAATTATTTATGCGCCTTCGCCCTGGAGTTGATCTCTCGGCTGAAACCGGAGGAAAAAATGCCATCATTGTCACAGCGCTCTCAGATAGAGACCTTGCAATCAAAGATGTTGTTCAATCTGCCTTTGGCCATTCGGGTCAAAAATGCAGTGCCTGCAGTTTGCTTATTTTGGAAGCTGAGGTCTATGACGATCCCCATTTCTTACAACAGTTAAAAGATGCAACCCTTAGCCTCAAAGTCGGGTCTTGCTGGGAACTATCTTCAAAAGTAACACCGCTGATCCGAGAAGCTCATGACGCGCTTTTAAAAGGGTTAACGAGTTTGGAAAAAGGAGAGGAATGGCTTGTCAAACCCATCCAAGATCCGCAAAACCCTCAGATCTATTCACCAGGGATAAAAATTGGCGTCAAACCGGGAAGTTTCATGCATCAAACAGAGCTCTTTGGCCCGGTTCTGGCAGTGATGCGCGCAAAAAATTTAGAAGATGCCATTGAGATTGCAAATGGAACACCTTATGGTCTTACCTCAGGATTGCAAAGCTTAGATGAAAGAGAGAAAAAAATCTGGATTGAAAACATCGAGGCTGGAAACTGTTATATCAACAGAAGCGTAACAGGCGCTATTGTCAGACGGCAGCCCTTTGGCGGCACTAAAGCCAGCAGTTTTGGGGCTGGGATCAAAGCTGGCGGCCCCAACTATGTGATGCAATTTGCATTGCCTCATCAGGTCGGCCTTCCCCAGGAAAAAGCTCCCCTTAGCAAAGAGGTCAATAAACTCACCTCCATCATTCAGCAATACCCTCTTTCTACAGAGGAATTAGGCGTTTGGTATGCTAGCATTGCCTGCTATGCATTCTTTGGGAAAGAATTTGCTGAAACCAGAGATCCCTCTAAAATTATCGGACAAGACAACATCCTATGCTACCGCCCTCACAAAAATATCTGCTTTAGAATCCAAGATACAGATAAACCTTTGGATATCTTAAGAGTACTGGCTGCCGCATTTAGCTGTCTATGTCCCATGGAAATTAGTTTTGCAAAGGCGCACTTACACAATCAGATTATCGACCGCTTGAAAACCCTTTTTCCTGAGCTACCGTTGGTCGAAGAGAGCGATGATGCGTTCAACCAGAAGGTTAAGCGAGGCCAATTCCAAAAGGTCAGGCTCATCAGCAAACCATCTGACCCCCTAAAATACGCTGCAAGCGACTCGGCCACCTTCCTTAACTATGCACCTGTTCTTTCCCAGGGCAGATTCGAGCTGCTCCATTACCTAAGAGAGATTAGCTTTAGCATGGATTACCACCGCTATGGAAATCTTGGAATCCGGGAAAAGGAGATGAGAAAGCCTTTAATGTAAAACTGGAGTTTGGGCTAAATTTGGCCTGCAGATGACGGCTGCGACTTCATCAGATCTAACTGACCGACGAAGTCAATAGCTAGCGCTATTGACTTCGTCGGTCAGTTAGATCTGATTTTGTCTCCCTCGTCCCTGCAGGCTAAATTTAGTCCAAACTCCAGGTAAAAGGCAGGGGAAATTACACAAAGCCTGACCGAGCACCTCATAGGAAATAAAAGAAGGGATGCTCAGTATCCCTTCTTCTTACTAGACTTTAGCTCGCTATTAATTTCCGTTGATGTCTTGCTTGCGCTTACGACTAACCTGCTGCGTTGCCCTTCTGAAAGGAAGGCCGTTAAACCTTTGTAACCTTGGCAGGTGGTTGTGCAGATTTTCGATCTCTGCTTCAATCGGGTTGTTGTTAAGGAAAAGCTGCTCCAACTGTTGCAGGCCGTTGAAATTGTGGATTATTACAATCTGGTTGAAGGTAAGTCCAAGCCTTTTCAACTGTGTTTGGCCCTCCAGATTCTCGATCTTTCTGATCCGGTTGTTGTTAAGTCCAAGCACTTTCAACTGTTTCAGCTCCCCCAGATTCTCGATCTTTGTGATCAAGTTGACGCTAAGGTAAAGTATTTTCAACCGGGTTTGGCCCTCCAGATTTTCGATCTTTGTAATCCGATTGTTGTTAAGTTCAAGCACTTGCAACTGCGTTAGCGGTTTCAGATTCTCGATCCTTGTGATCCGATTGTTGTTAAGTTCAACCACTTGCAACTGGGTTGGGAATTCCACATGCTCGAGGTCTGTGATCAGATTGTTGTTAAGTTCAAGCACTTCCAGCCGCGTGAACCATTTCAGATTCCCAATCTTTTCGATCTGGTTGTCATTAAGTTCAAGCACTTCCAACCGTGCTAGGCCTTCCAGATTCTCGATCTTTTTGATCCGGTTGTAACAGAGGTGGAGCTTTGTCAAATTAGCAAGTAACCCAACCTCTGCAGGGATGGTGATCAAATGGAGGGCTCTTAAGTCAAGCTCAGTCACTTGATGCGCTAAAAAATGATTATCCCGAGAAAGCAGCGATCTGATCTCTTCAGCCTTATAATCATGTCGCATTGCTGGCATTTGAAGGGGCACTAAATGACCTCCCATAAAACGCATTTGGATGGGCTGGAGTAGTCCTTGTTTCCAAACTATTTCTAGAGTCCCGTCAAGAATCTCTTTTTGTAGAGCTTCATATCTAACGCCTTCTAATTGATCCCATTGGCCAGATTTAGCAAAATCGGGAGCATTTGACTTTTGCAAAAAATTAATCCCATTCATTTTTATCCTTTAGTTTATATCGAATCGTGAATTCAACAATCCGGCTCAACAACTCTTGTTACCAGCGCTAGTGCGTGGAGATATCTATAAATAACCGAAGGTTGTTTGGATATAAACGTTACCATATTCATATGTTTACTGATAGTAACAAAAAAAATATTGATTCTATTTTCAAATAAAAATCTTCAATTCTTAAAATTATGATTGGACATTTTTATTTGAAAATCGACCAAAGAACAAATAATAAATAATAAATATTATTTAAACTAAGAAATTCAAGAATTTGACAAAAGCTCAATCTTACTAAACCCCAACTAAGGTTTCGTCTCTCCCCCCTAGATTATAGAGACTGATACAATTTTAGATGGGGGGGGGGGCGAGGCCAAAGGTGGAAGAGGGAATTGCATAAGTCGCTATGCCCGCACAACGACTTATGCAATTCCCTCGGAATATTGAGCTCTTCAACTGTAGTTTCTAGTATAAATTGCTATTACTCAATGATTTTGACAAAAAAGAAAAGAAATTATTTTTAAATAAATTACTTTATAGGCTAGTCTCCGAAATAAGCAGTACTCACAGTCCTATGCCACCTAAAAAGGGTTTTTTAAGATGAAGAAAATTTATTCGCTCCCGATTTCACTCCTATTATTAAATCCATCTTTTGCAGAGGAATTTTACACAGAATCCTCGCCTTCTGAAATCAAAATCCAGCCTGCCGAGGATCTAACGCGAGAAATCAAATTAAGGCCTAAAGCAGATTTAGAGCAAATCTGCGAACAAGAGATTGCCCTCGAAGAGAAAAGTGATGCGAAGCTAGATAGAGTTGCCGAAGAAAATGAAGTCGATAATCAAGAAATTGCCTTGGAGACGGCTAGTCCAGAATCCCAGCTCCCCATCGTAGACAACACCCTTAAAAAGCTTTACGATACTAATAGCACTAATGCAGAGGAGCTTGGAGAAAATAACCCAAAAAACCATATCAGACGCTATATCACAAAACCCTCTCAATCTTCTAAAACTGACAGCCAAATCATAGATTCTAGTGAAAAGCCGTCAATCAACTCACAAGCGACACTGCAAGAAGCTACAATAGACATAAATAAAGTTGCAGCAGCCCCAGAGATTGAACCTGTAATACCTGCCGTAACTGAAAGCCAAATCGCAGATTCTAGTGAAAAGCCATCAATAAACTCACAACCGATACTTCAACAAGATGCAATAAACACAAATGAAGTTGTGGTAGCTCCAGAGATTGAACCTATAATCCCTGCCGCCACAGAGAAAATGGATATTGTCCCAGCCGCTCCAAAGAAACAATCTGCAAAACCCATCCAACAGAAAAAAACCGGCAAGGCTGCACTAGGCCCAAAGAAACGGTCTGTAAAACCCATCCAACAGAAGAAAATGGAGAAGGTTGCCGTAGCCCCAAAGGAGCAACCTGCAAAAGCCCTTGCACAGAAGAAAACGGGTAAAACTGTAGGAGCTCCAAAGAAACAATCTGTAAAACCCTCCATACAGAAGAAAACAGGTAAAGCTGCTGGAGCTCCAAAGAAACAATCTGCACAGAAGAAAACGAGCAAGGTTGCCGTAGCCCCTAAGAACCAACCTGCAAAAGCCCCTGCACACAAGAAAACGGGTAAAGCTGCAGGAGCTCCAAAGAAACAATCTGCACAGAAGAAAACAGGCAAAATTGCCGTGGCCCGAAAGAACCAACCTGCAAAACCCTCTGCGAAAAAGAAAGCGGGCAAGGTCGCCGTAGCTCCAAAGAACCAATCGGATCGAAAGGTAACGGGCGAGATTGCATCGGCTGGCATCGTAGCTCAAGAGGCAACACCACCTGAGCAACAAAACACGCAAAATCAAAATAGATCCAGCAACAAAACATTTAACTCTGCAGCCAGACCTGTGGTCAAAGACGGACTCAATATCTATGTTGAAGGGGAAGCCCTCATTTGGCAGGCTGAGGAAGATAATCTAACTTATATCTATACTGGAAACAATGTTGGTGGCCAGGTCAATCGAGATATCCATTCTGTAGATTTTAACTGGGACTGGGGTTTTCGCGTTGGAATAGGATATAATGCGCCGCGCGATGGCTGGGATCTCAATCTCTATTGGACTCATATCCAAAATCGGGCGCATGGAAGTAAGAATGCCGCCTCTAACGAAGCTCTTTTTCCGGTATGGTCAGAGGCAGCCCACGTTTTCAGTGGGACGATAAACTCTGCTCAAGCGCATTGGAACAATCATCTCGATCAGGTCGATCTACAGCTGGGACGGGAATTTTATGCAGGCAGATGCCTTAGAGTTTGCCCATTTGTCGGCGTAAGAAGCGATTGGATTTTCCAGAAGTACAAAGTTGAAATGGATGGCACTCAAGCCATCGTAGGAACTCCGCTTCAGCAAGAGAGCAAACTTAAGAGCCGCTTTTGGGGATTTGGTTTTGTCGCAGGTTTTGATACGACCTGGATGTTAAAGAGTGGATTTAGCCTTTATGGCGATGCGGATATAGCCGTATTAATGGGCTTTTTTGATGTCGACCAAAACGCCACACAAAATGACACTCCTATTTGGAGGATAGACAAGAGCTTCCGCTCAGGGAAAACGATCGTGGATTTAGGCCTGGGCTTTAAATGGTCAAGCCTTTTCTGCAATGATAGTTTCGGTTTAACCTTAAAAGCAGGTTATGAATACCACCTTTACTTCAATCAAAATCAATTTACCTTTAGCAATGGAAGTACCAGTCTCGAGCTATTCAACCCCGTTGGCGGTGACTTGAGCTACCAGGGCGCAATCGGCTCGCTACAGTTTGATTTCTAAAAAAACCTAAGCTCGATTTTCCAATTTTTTCTGGGCTCCATCTGCGGAAGGGGTCAGAAAAAGTTGCAAAGTCGAGCTAAGTTCTGTATCATGGGAAGCAATGATTTTCTCCGATGATACAGAACAGCTCAATCCCCAGCAGCAGCGCGCCGCCCTTCATGTCGAAGGACCCCTCCTTGTTTTAGCAGGAGCAGGTTCTGGAAAGACGCGGATTGTCACCTTCCGGGTTGCCCATCTTTTGCAGCTGGGAGTTCCCTCTCATGAAATCCTAGCGATGACCTTCACGAATAAGGCCGCTGCAGAAATGCGCCATCGGATCTTGCATCTCACGCACAAATCCGTTCTCACATGCACATTCCATAGTCTGTGCGCTAAAATTTTGAGAGAATCTATCTTTTCATTGGGGTATTCGCGCGATTTTGTGATTTACGATGAGGAAGACACTGAAAAAGTACTGAAAAGTTGTTTTACCGAACTCAACATCAAAGAGGAAAAAGGGCAGCTCCGCAAATTCCGCTCCCAAATCTCACAGGCTAAAAATGGGTTGATCGAACCTAGCCAACTATCAGAAGATGACAAAGCCCTGTATCAGATTTACGCTCTCTACCAGAAAAAATTGAAAGAGTATAACGCCCTTGACTTTGATGACCTGCTGTTTTTAACGGTCAAACTTTTCAAGCAATCTCCAGAAATTTTAGAGCAGTATCAAAAACGGTGGTCGTTTATTCTCATCGATGAGTACCAAGATACCAATGCGGCGCAATATAACATTACCTGTTTGCTTGCTCAAAAGCACAAAAACGTCTTTGCCGTCGGCGATCCCGATCAGTCGATCTATTCCTGGCGCGGGGCCAACATCCACAACATTTTAAATTTTGAAAAAGATTTTCCGGGAGCTGCAGTCATCCCACTAGAGCAAAACTACCGCAGCCGCAGCAACATCCTCGAGGCTGCAAATGCTCTCATTCGAGAAAACAAGAGCCGCTACGAGAAAAATCTTTGGAGCGACAAAGGGGAAGGGCAAAAAATTGGAATTTATATCGCTGAAAATGACCATGCTGAAGGAGACTTTGTTGTCAGACAACTTTTTGAATTACGTAAAAGTAAAGGGGTTGCGCTAAACGATTGCGTGATCTTTTACCGCACAAACTTTCAATCGCGCATTTTTGAAGATCACCTCTTAAGAGAACGGGTCCCCTATGTCATTGTAGGCGGACTGTCCTTCTATCAAAGACGGGAGATCAAAGATATTCTGGCATGGCTGAAAGTGGTTTTGTCAGGAACCGATTTCCTCAGTTTTGCCCGGACCATTAACCTCCCTAAACGGGGTCTTGGGCAGGCTGCCATAGAAAAGTTACAAGCTTTTGCCCAAGAGCGGCAAGTCAACATTTTTGATGCATGTGCTCAAATTGTCCAAGGATCTACCTCCTTCAAATTGTCACAGCGACAATTCGAAGGCCTAAAAGAATACGTACATATCATCTCCACACTTGCTGAGATGGTCAAACAAAACCGCAAGCTTTCCGAGATCATAGAGCAAGTTATTGAAAGGTCCCACTACCTGAGCTATTTGCGCGAGGATCCCGAAAGTTATGAGGAGCGAAAGAGCAACATCTCAGAACTTATCACCAAAGCTGCAGAATGGGAAAACGAGGTGGAACACCCGACACTGGCTGCATTTCTTGAAGAGCTCACCCTTAAATCAAGCGCCGATGATCAAGATGTATCCCAGGACCATGTGCGGATGATGACCCTCCACAACGGCAAAGGG
This sequence comes from Acidobacteriota bacterium, assembly GCA_903970255.1. Lineage (GTDB taxonomy): Bacteria > Chlamydiota > Chlamydiia > Chlamydiales > Rhabdochlamydiaceae > CAJCIW01. Next base: position 6,150 of record CAJCHM010000058.1, on the reverse strand, counting down.
CTTGAATTTACCGCCGTTTTCCTGGTCGGGATGGAGGAAGAGCTCTTCCCCCACGCCAACACTCTTGAAAATGACGAGGCTTTGGAAGAGGAGAGGCGTCTGTGCTATGTCGGCATGACGCGAGCCAAAGAATATCTATTCCTAACTGCCTGCCGATTTCGTTATCTCTGGGGAATGCCGCGGATGATGCGCCCCAGCCGTTTTTTGAAGGAGATCCCGGAGCAATTTCTACAGTCCTATCATATCGGCCCTCAGCGCAAAGAACAGGAAGATATCTCCTATGACGAAGAAGATACCGGGTTTAAGCTGGAAGATCGGGTCCGCCATAAAGATTTTGGCATAGGCATCGTGCAAAAAGTCTACAACACATCGCTTGGAATCACCTACGATGTCTTCTTCCCCCAAGCAGGCACAACACGCTCACTTGTGGCCAAGTTTGCAAAGCTCACGCCCGCTGAGTAACCAAGGGAATTGCAAGGCAGTCTGCAGTATGAGGTTTATTTTATGACAATTTCAGGCTGAATATAGGAGATTGCCCGCCTCACTATTTCTGATTCATCTGCATCGATCCGATGTTGAAACCGTATCCCTTGCTGCTCCATTATTGAAATTAATCTCTCAGGCTTAACCCATTCAATTGTACTGCCAGCTTCCGGATCCTCAAGATCTCTATTTTCCGGATCCCACTTGGTCAGCTGGCAGGCAACGTAAAGAGTGGTTTTTTCAAAAGATAAACCTGAAAGACGGGTAAAAGGGATATATCCAGACAAACCTCCTAGAAAAGCTACAGGCTCGGCAGTTGCGCCGAACTCCTCTTTTAAGCCTCGATGGAGCGTCATTAAGGGCGTTTCACCATTTTCCATGGTTTCCCGCATCAAAATATAAACGTCCTTGTAACCTGCAAATTCCTGGAAATGATGGCAGGCAATGCGACCCTCTTGATCAAAAAGAACCGCACCTATGGATAAATGGTAAGGTTGTTTTTGGCTCCCTCGGAAAAAAGGTTTGTTATTAGGGGAGGGTTCTTGAGCGCTGCAAACGGTGTAAGCGCTTATGAAGATAAGGAATAAAGATCTTAAAAATCGCTGCATAATCTCCAAACGCAAAAAGGCACAGTATAAAAGATGGCGCATTTTTTCTTAATGGAAAAATTGCTCCGCTCTAAGGAGACTTTTTTAATTGAAATGAACTAAAAAAAACGTCATCCTCTCTTCAAAAAATTGAGAATTTCTAATTCGTTGCATTGATATTTTTTATATAAATATAATGATTCTTTATTATTGATTTGTTTCATTTTTTTGCGTATAATACGAGCTAGTTAATGAAAAAACGAAGGATTGTATGATTACAGAAAAAGCTCCCCTCTCAAGTAGTTTACTCATGATGGAAAGGGAGCTCCCCTCCTATCTTTCGACTGCATATTCATTAAAATACGGTAATGAACCTTCTCAAACAGGGGATGGTTTTTTTACAAAAATTCACACCACGATTAAAAGATATTTCTCCTTGATCAAAGAGCTATACTCCTACCGTCCTCGTAAATCTGATTTTATTAAAAATATTCAAAAACTCGACAATGACTTTCAAAAAATAAATGAAAGCATCAAGAATAATACAAAACCGATTTGCGCTTATTTTGTAAGTTCCCATGATTCTAATGGCGCTATCATAGGCGACCATCTCTATCCATATCATCATTACAAAATCAAAAATTTCGAAAAGCATTATGCGGTTGCCCCTAAAGTGGTCAGATCTCAATCTGAAATGAAGGATTTTTTAGCAAAGCTTAAAGCTTGCAACCCAGAGAGAAAAATCGAGGTTATCGACATTGTCGCACACGGCGGTAAATCCACTCTTTGCATCAATGAACCTACCAGAGCAGATGCCGAAGAACAAACATTTGTCAATCCTTCTAACTTAACTGATGCTGGGTTTAAAGATTGCGCTGAAGATGCAACTATCATTTTGGATGCTTGCAGCACAGGATTTGGCCATCATAATATTGCAGATGAGATCGCAAGAAAAAATCCCGGAAAAACTGTGTTTGCTCCCGGTCCTCCCCTGTTTTTTTCTAAACCTGTGATCTCTCATGCCACAGGCGCTCCCAAAATGGCAAGTGCAGTGCATGGATTTGCCATTTTGAATGCCCACACCTTCAAGAAGTTTCATTATAAACAAAGCCAGCCCACACAGCTTCCCTATACAAAGGATGAGAATCTCCTGGATGACACTCTCAAATTATTGGAGTTGCCCATCTTGAACAGTTCATCATTAGACACCATCTTGGATCGCCAATCCCAAATAGAAAAAAATAAAGTCCTGAAAATATTTAATTCCTTGTCTAAGGAAACCCAAACACTCATCAAACACCAAGTATGGAAAAATCATAAAGAACCTCTAAATCGGGGAGAGGATTTTGGAGGAGATTTTTTAAAGGCCAACCCACTGCACGAAACTACCCTTTCTGCATTTAGAACAGTGGGCAGCGACATCAAGAAAGATCAACTCAATCCCGATTTTTCTTATTCTAGACTGATCAAAGCAATCTCTTGGACAAGGAACGTGATCCATACGCTGAAAGCGCGGCTGAAACAATTAGGGAAGTCTCTTTCTAGGGTGTGATAAACGCTGGTTTGTTCCTAAAAACCTGAGTAATGGGTTTAATCCGCTTATACCCCGATCGGGGTATAACATCAACAATCTTTGCATGGTCTTGCCCTTGTTTTTCCAAAGGTATAGGATCCTCCGCTATTACCTTTGGTAAAACAAGGGCAATCTCATTGCAAATCTCCGTTGATGTTGAGGGAAGACACCCATTACTCAAGTTAAAAGAGTACTTTTACCTCAGCCTGTCCCGAGTTTTGGATAAATCGGGAGCCATACTTACCATTGTATCCCAATGTGAATGCCAGTTTCCAGGGATGGTAAGTGTAGGTGACTCGCGCAGAGGGCACGAACAAATTATTTTCAGGATTTAGTCCTCTGACAGTAAACGTGCAGTTGGCCGCTTCAAAACTGGCTTCTGTCTTTTTACCTTTAAAACGAAACTCCCTTGCAAACCCAAAAGAGGTGTCCAAAACAACACTTGAACTGGAAAAGCACCCGGTATACCCCAGACGCAAGCCAGCTTCTGGATACAATAGATCAGAGGCCTTAGATTTGACCTCAAGATCCAAGCCTTGTGCCCCATGTTCTGTATAACCACTTTGCATCACATAGAGATAGTCGACATCGATAAATGGAACCAGGTCGAATGTACTGTCCTCACTGCAGTTGATTGCATAATCGTAGCCAAATCCCAAGTGCCCTAATACTTGATTCGAAGATTGACTATGGCGCGCTTTGCGGCTTACTGAACCGGCTACAGAAGAAAAATCCATCCGCCGTTTTGCATCAATGGGGCTAAATAGGTAGGAAAATAACCCATCGACAAAGAAAGAGTTGTTTGTCCAAAGCGTCCCTGCTGTAGCAGCAAAGGTCTGAAAATGAGCGTTTGCTTTTCCATCAATGATGTTCATGTTGGTGCTTGCGTAAGAAAATCCCAGAGTTGCCGCCCAATGTTTGAGAGCTTGATAATCAAACGCTGTGGTAAATCCTGCAAAATTCTCTTTGTATCCTTTTAAGTTGCCGTGGCCGCGTTGGTGGTCATGCTCGACAAAGGGGGCTACCCACACGCGCCAGCGATCCTCTGTAGGACAGGAAACGACCCGCTGCTCATAAAGGTGGTCCGTGTAGATCTGGCGTATTCTTTCCATAACATTTTCCTGTGCAAACGCGATATCATTGAAGTTAGCAGGCTGCATCTGATCCAGGGATTGTCTGATCTGGCTAGCAGTCTGTGCATTAAGAACTCCTACGACCTGGTTGACATTGGGGATATTCATCCCTTCCAAAACGTCGAAGCATGGCGCAACCGCACCTGCATTCCCTCCGGTTGTAATGACAGAAAATGGAATCGGGCCGGGTCCTCCCGTAAGGCTGAGAATGACGACACTGGAACTTTGATACTTAAGGACAAAGGGGTAGCGCACAGCAAGGGGGTTGTTAAGTGTGGTGAATTGACCGGTTACACTGGAACCTGTGATGATTGTATAGTTTGATTGAGGCACAATGGGATAATCGGGCACAATCGTCACAGCCCCGCCATTGATCGTCACAGTCCCTGTTGCCATGACAAGATCGGAATTGGTATTATTTATCTCCACCAAGTAATTAGATCCTGGGTTAAAGATAAAATTAGTTCCATTGATCGTACCGATCGAATTGCCGGGCGATAGGGTGCCGTTGAGGGTTGTAGTGCCCAGTAATGTTCCCGTTCCCCCAAGTTTCCCGTTGACCAAGACAGGTGAAGTAATGGTTCCGTCAAGGAGCATCTGAGCGCCTGAGCTGAGAGTAAACTGATTGCATGTGACAGAAGACCCTCCTTCAATGATGAGACCTCCGGAGGCAACCGTCGTAGTTCCATTATAGGAGCTAGTGCCTCCGAGGAATAACGTGCCAGGCCCCTCCACTGTGAAGTTTCCTCCGCTTGTCCCATTGATGCCGCCTGCGAGCACACCGACCTGATTACTATCGATCTGAACCGTCCCTCCGGAAGCACCCAGAGTTACAGGTTGGGAAGAAGAGAATAGCCCTGAAATTTCCAGGATACCCCCGTTAAAAGCAAGAACCCCGGTTCCAGTGGAAAGGCCCAAAGCACCCGTGGTAGTCACTTGGATGGTTCCTGCGCTGAAATTTGTGGGTCCGGCATAGGCGTTGCTCGAATTTGTCAGTTGCAATATCCCCGCCCCCTGCATCGTCAAACTCCCGCTTCCCCTGATGGGTCCATTGACGACTCCTGTTCCAACGGAGGCATAATCAAAAATGAGCTGACCATCATTGGCAACTCCGGCTAATGAAGATGAGGGGAGCGCTCCTTGGGAGTTGATCTTTAGGATCTCTCCTCCGTTAATGATTGTGCCGCCGGTATAGGCATTGGTTCCGGACAATTGAACCATAGAAGCAGCTACTGTTACCGATCCCCTTCCTGTGATCGAATTTGCATAAGTTCCCGCTGCATTAAGCACAAGGGAAGCATTATCTACAATCGAATTGCTATTGGCAGAAAGGGCCGATGAGGCATTAATTTGCAGTACTCCTCCACTGATCGTCGTCGTGCCAGAGTATCCATTGTTGCCCGATAACACCACTGTTCCCCCTTCCACTGTAACCGCACCAGCTCCCGAGATCGAATTGCCATAGGTGGCATTGGCATTAAAAATAAGAGAGGAGGCGGTGTCGACAACAACACTAGAACTAGAGAGACCTCCGCTGGAAATAATCTGCAGCGCACCTCCCCCAGAAATCGTCGTTTGCCCCAAGTACGTATTGTTTCCGGATAATACCACGGTTCCGCCTAGTACTGTGACAGCACCAGCTCCTGAAATGGAGTTGCCATATGTGGAATTGGCATTAAAAATAAGAGAGGAGGCAGTATCGATAACTACGCCAGAACTACTAGAAGAGAGGCCTCCGCTAGAATTAATCTGCAGAGAGCCTGCAGAAATAGTCGTTAATCCGGTGTAGTCATTGGCAATAGAGGGAGACAAAATCAGAATTCCAGCTCCTGTCTTTGTTAAGGATCCACTGCCGCTGATTGTACCCGATAATGTGGAAGGTGCCAGGATTGAAGAAACGTTTACTGTCTCAGAGCCTCCTAGACTGATATTATTTGAGCAGTTAATTCCAGAATCCAGCTGCAATGTCGCTCCAGTTGCCATGTTTAAAGAGCCTATTCCAAGACCTGCGTTGTTGCTCAGTTCAATGGTCCCGGAATTAAGATTTGTGCCTCCGGTATAAGTATTGGCCACTGCCAGCTTAAGAGTTCCAGATCCACTCATCGTCACTCCTGAGTCTCCGGAATCTCCTGAAATGGTTCCATTGAGAGTAAATAATCCGCTTTGTTGAAAGTCAACCTTGGCAGTGGGTCTTAAATGAATAGCAGTTCCAAGGGCTGCCCCTGGAAGCCCTCCTCCCGATCCTCCGCCTCCCGGTCTCAATGGAGGTGTCAATGGATTGGAACTGGGGAGAATGGAAACCCCATTTCCGATATTGACCGTTCCACCGTCTTGAACAAAAATGGCGCCTCCTAGAGCAGCGCCGCCGCCGCCG
>CAJCHM010000057.1 GCA_903970255.1 Acidobacteriota bacterium | reverse complement strand
CTAGAAACCGTAGGAGGATGTATCCACCATCCCTTTCGAGACTTGAATGTCATAGCCGGCAGAGAGAAATCTCGCAAACCGGACGGTCACTCAGAGAGCGAAACAAAAAATAAACACGTTTAAACACGTTTTTAGGAACAGCTCCAAGCACTTGCTCGCATCAATTTGAATGACTATTTCATCTTTCGGATCGGCCAACCTCAGAGGGATATAGAAAATGCTCCTTATGGTGGTTCGCGACATAATGTATCAGCACTCATTAATCAAAGATCTTTTGTGGATTTTCATCTTGATGTAGGTGGTGACTTTCTGATCGATGACATAGAGAAGGTTTCTGGGACCAATTGGCTCGAATTTTGCGGTATTTCTCCACCGACTATTTTGATGATTTCAATAGAGCAGCAATTCGCTGAAAAATTGCATGCTTACACGCTTCCGCGAGAGAGAATTAACACCCGTACAAAGGATCTTATTGATCTAATATTGCTTCTGAAATCTAACAATCGTGAACCGGACGGTTTCTTATCTACCTTAAAGAGGGTATTCAGAGCGCGTAATACACATCTTTTGCCGGAGGTTTTACCTAATCCTCCAGGAAGCTGGAAAGAGCCTTTTGCTGAAATGGCAGATAAATGTGGCATTTCCCAAAATATGCATGATGGTTTTGCAAAGGTCTCTAAGTTTTACAATGCTCTACATGAGATGAGCAAAAATACTGCATCAAGATAGTTGCCCAAGTTTTTCACTTCTACAGATCAACTTCTCTCTCAAAATTTAAGTTCTTCCTTAAAATCCCCACCCAATTTGTTCAAATCATCCATGAGAGCAGAAATTTCTTTTGCAATCGATTCTCCCTTAACGGTAAATCCTTTTAGGATGTTTGCTCGAAGAGGTTCGTCGCCAAAATTCATAGAAACCATCCGATTTTTCAGCAGAAGAGGCTCTGTCTTAAACGCAAATTTATCAATGACAAGATTAAACAAGCGAAACCAATGCTTGTTGTATACTTTTACGACTCTCTCATGCTCGTGCTTCATCAGGTTTATCCTTTTGTACAAAGAGGCATTTTTCTTTTCCAACTGCACAATGTTATCCTCAGTGAGTTGCCGGATCTGCTCAAACGATTTTTGCACAGAGGAAACAATCTCTTTTTTTTCTTCATGCCAGGTTAAGTAGTTCTGTTGAGTGGGCAAAAGAGTGGAGAAGGGATAAATGTTCAGAGAGCCTTTCTTATAAAATTGTTGAGCGAGCTTTTCTGCATCTTCCAAATAGAACAGATATGTATTTGCAGCAATATCTGAGCCGAAGCTTTCCTCAAAATTTGCTGTGTTTGTCATTATAAAGCCGACGAAGCCGGGGGTGTATATCATCTGATCGATCAGAGCTTCTCGGCGCTCGTTGAGGCGTCTGAGTTTAAAATATTCTAGGTTAGTTTGCTCTGTAGCTTGAAAATGCTTAAGGTCATTGATTAGAAATTTAATTTTTGTATGGGCAACTTGCATTTTTGCTCTGCCGCACTCTTGCAAGGTTCTCCACTCTTCTTGGCACAGTATTTCTAGTTGCTGTGTGTCCTCTACTAGATGGATGTATTCAGCTTTTAGGAGCGTTTCTCTTTCTTTTAAGCAGAGCAAGTTCTGCACATTTAAGTAGAGCATTTTTTCTTTGAGATCAGCGATTTGCTTTTGTTTGATTTCGACGCGCTCCTCGATAGGGGGCGTTGTTTTTTTGCAAGGGTTGGAAAAGTGTGTGTTTAACATCCGGATCCTCCGATAAAGAGGGAAAAATATAATGCAACGATAGGAATACTTCCACGTTTTTAGTTTTTGCTTTTGTGATTTTTGGTTTCTAGAGTAAGATGGGGAATTGAGTCTTCACTCTAACCCCGTCAGATACCCGTGATTTTGCTGATTTATCAGTTTCTAACCAGTTGCCTGGGGATGAAAATCCCATCCGCTTTTGTCTATTCATCGACGCGGATGCTGCTTGCTACGCTCACATCCCTTTTTGTCACGATCCTCTTAGGTCCCTGGTTCATTAAAAAGCTCTATGAGTTAAAGACGGGTCAGTCGATCCGGGTCGATGATTGCCCCTTGCTTGTTGAGCTCCATCAAAAGAAGAAAGAGACGCCGACGATGGGGGGGATTCTGATCTTATTTTCTATGGTGGTGTCGCTGATTTTATGGATGGATTTGAAAAGTAGCTTCACATTGATTTTGTTCATCACGACCCTATGGCTTGGGCTTCTTGGGGGGTACGATGATTACTTGAAGCTTAAATACAAAAATTCCAAGGGGTTGAGCGCGAAAAAGAAATTCATTTTGCAGAATTTACTTGGGGCTTTGATTGCGCTTTATCTTTTTTGTCCCCCTTTGACTAAGGCTTTGGGATCTGGCGGCTGGTTCACTCCTCCTGTTGCCAAGGAACAGATCACGATAGTAAAGAAGGAGAGCGGTAGGGTCGAGTATGCAGGAGTTACCCTATCCACCCGAGGTTATATGAGCCGTTATTTCCTTCCCTGTGTCAAAGATCCTGTTGTGATCCTCAAGGGTGCGGGAATTATTTTTGGGATTTTATTCACAACATTTGTGATCACAGGATCTTCTAATGGGGTCAATTTGACAGATGGGTTAGATGGCTTGGCGTCGGGTTGTTTGGTGATGGTTGCAGGGGTCCTAGGTTTATTTGCTTTTTTGGCCAATAATCTGGAGATGGCGCGCTATCTCAATGTGATTTACATTGAACAAAGCGGAGAGATTGCCGTTTACATGTTTGCCATGATCGGCGCATGTCTTGGATTTTTATGGTATAATGGGTACCCCGCCCAAGTATTTATGGGAGATACTGGATCCCTCTCGCTGGGTGGGATCATTGGGGTGAGCGCTATTTTATTGCGCAGAGAAGTTCTATTTGCTCTTGTCGGGGGAATTTTTGTTGTGGAGACCCTTTCTGTGATTTTGCAGGTGGGAAGCTATAAGCTGCGCAATAAGAGGCGCATCTTTTTATGCACTCCTCTGCATCATCATTTTGAATATAAAGGTTGGCCTGAAACCAAAATTGTCTTGCGTTTTTGGATCGTGAGTTTAATTCTTGCAATTTTTGGAATTGCCTCTCTTAAATTTCAGTAAATTTATGAAGAAAATGGTATTGGTATTAGGTCTTGGGGTCAGCGGCAGAGCTGCGGCAGAGTTTCTCCTTAACAAGGGGGAGGTTGTCCTTGGCGTTGATGACAATCCATCTATTTTCAATTCTCCTGAAATTTCCCATCTGATGGCAATTGGGCTATCTATGCAAATCGATCCTAAATCAATCGATTGGAACCTGGTCAGTTGCCTGATCGTCTCTCCCGGGATTTCTCGGCAACATCCGCTTTACATTGCTGCTCGTGACAATAATATTGAGGTCATCGGAGAGGCTGAACTTGCGCTCCCCCATTTCAATAAACCCCTTGTTGCCATCACCGGAACCAATGGAAAAACAACTGTTGCTTTGCTTACCGAGCATATTTTGAATTCCTGTGGAATTAAAGCTAAGGCAGTGGGCAATATAGGGTCGGCGCTTTGCAATGAACTCATCTGCGCTGGCGATGAAGAGATGTTTGTCGTTGAACTCAGCTCTTATCAATTAGAGACGATGAAGACAAAAGTGTTTGAAGCAGGGGTTCTTCTCAACATTACGCCCGATCATCTCGATAGATACTCCAGCATGGAGGAGTACGCCAAGGCCAAATGTCAGCTGCAGAAAGTCATGAAAGAGGGGGCCCCTTTTTATGTCCAGTCGCAAGCTGCGCTTAACTTCGGTCATTTATTGCCATTGAAAAATTATCAGACATTGGAAGTTGGTCAAACGGTTGCATCGTTATTGCCATTGGAATATACAATGATGGGTAGGCATGATTGGGAAAACTTTGCAGCTGCCTGGGCGCTTTGCCAACCCTTTGCGATTTCTTGGCAAGCATTTTGCAATGGGTTTTTGAGCTTTAAAAAGCCGCCGCACAGAATTGAATTTGTGCGCAAAGTTGCAGGAGTCTCTTATTATGACGATAGTAAGGGAACAAATGTCGATGCGGTGATTCAGGCAGTGAATAGGATGGAGGGGCCGGTGATCCTCATTGCAGGAGGAGTAGATAAAGGTGCATCTTACTTGCAATGGAAAGAGAGTTTTTCCGATAAGGTCAAGCAGATCATTGCCATCGGAGAGGCGGCTCCTAAAATTTATGAGGAACTGAGTCCCTATTTTAGGGTTAAAATTGCACAGACGCTGCCCACTGCAGTGCTCAGTGCTGCAGGTGATGCTAAAAAGGGTGATTTTGTTCTTTTGTCGCCAGGTTGCGCAAGTTTTGATATGTTTACAGGTTATGCACAGCGGGGAGAAGAGTTTCAGCGTTGTGTAAAGCTGCTATAATTTTTTAATGGAGATGGTCATGAGCCGAAGAGATACGATCATTGTTGCTGTGTTGATTAATGCCGGGTTGTTGATTGTGCTGTTTGCAAGCGCCCTTAAAACATCCTCAGATTCTGAATTTGTCGCAGCACCTCCGCCAAAGGTTGAACAACCTCAGGAGATTGCATTCAAGAAAGAGCCTGCTTCTGTAGGCGGCGACGAGGTCGACATGGCTCTTAATCAGTTTGCTCACAATGCAAGCTCTTCCCCACATCAAGCAACTGGGTCAGTAGCACAGCAAGCACCTTCAAGTTTTGCCGATGACCTGAAAATGACGCTCGATCCTCCAACCCCTGCTACACCTACCGCTGCGATACCGCTTGTGCAAACATTGGTATCGCCGATAGCGCCGCAGGTAAAAACTGCTCCTGATTTTACTGAAGTTAAAGTGAAAAAAGGGGATGTCCTTGAGAAAATTGCACGCCATCATCACAGTACTGTCGCAGAGATTATGCAGGTCAACAAGTTGACAAATACTAACTTGCGTATCGGTCAGGTATTGAGAATACCCAATAAAACAATGAAAAAGGTGGAAACCGCAACGATTGTCCACGCAGCTCCAACAAGTGAGGGTGGGACAAAATACTATACTGTCAAGAAAGGGGATAGCCCTTGGACAATTGCTGTGAAAAATCATATTAAGGTTGAGGATTTGCTTAAGTTAAATAGTATGAGTGAAGAACAAGCCCGCCGTCTTAAACCCGGCGATCAACTTCGCATTCAATGAACAGACATGCTTTCACGCTTTTGGTCTCGGTCGTGCTTCTATTTGCCTTGGGACTGATCATGATTTTCAATACATCTTCTGCTGAGGTATTGGATCGCTTTTTAGATAGAAGCACCCACCACGCTTTAATCAAGCAGCTGCTTTATGCTGTTGTTGGAGGCGTGGGGGCCATTGGCGTCTGGTTCATCGGTTATCAGAATCTGGTCAAGTTAAGCGCCTCTTTACTCATTGGGGCAACTATCCTACTCGTATTGGTTTTTTTGCCCGGCATCGGTTTGCAGATCAACGGCGCGCATCGCTGGATCAGTGTATTTGGCAATTCTTTCCAACCTTCCGAGTTTGTGAAGTTTTTGATTCCGCTTTACTTTATCCACGTGATCTTCAATCGGACAGAGCCATTAGAATTGCGCCCGTTTATCATTCTCTTGGCCAAACTTTCCATTCCCATTGGATTGATCTTGATCGAGCCGGATAATGGAACCGTTGCTATTATTTTTTCCGCTTTTATCATCTTATTTATTCTTTCCCGTCAAAAATTGTTCTATTGGGCATTGCCGCTATCGCTGCTGCTCACATGTGGAGTTATCGTCGCTTCTCAAATGCATCATGTCTCTGATCGAATTAAGGTCTATTTGGACCCGGAATTCGATCTTAAAGGAAAGGGGCACCAGCCCTATCAGGCCAAGATCGCCGCAGGCTCTGGTCAGCTTTTTGGCACAGGGCTAGGAGAGAGCTTGCAAAAACTCGAATATCTTCCAGAGGCGCGCAGCGATTATATTGCCGCCATTTTTGCAGAGGAAACAGGATTTGTCGGGATCACTCTTTTGATTCTACTTTACATGTGCATCGGGTTCTGTGGATTTTCGATTGCGCAGAGAGCAAAGGATAATGAAGGCTTTTACGTCGCTGCGATCTTTACTTTTTTAATCTGCTTTCAAGCTTTTTTGAATTTAGGGGTTGTTTCTGGATTACTTCCGAGCAAAGGCACAAATCTCCCTTTTTTCAGCCAGGGAGGATCCTCTCTTTTAGCAAATATGCTCGCTCTTTGCGTCTTACTCAATGTTGCAAAGCAATCCGATAAAAGAAGGGAATATGTCAAAAGTTCGTAAAAAAGTTCTTTTCGCAGCAGGCGGAACTGGGGGGCATCTATTTCCTGCGCAGGCCCTTGCAGAGCAGCTCAACTTTGAAAATGGGGAAATTGAACCTTTCTTTGCAGGAGCCCATTTGAGTAAAAATGTTTATTTTGAGAAGAGATTTCCCCACTTTGACATTGTGAGTATGACCCCTTTTAGCAGGAGTCTGTTTAAAGCACTCAAATCTGTATTTGTTTTATTCAAAGGGGTCATTGAGAGCTATCGGTTGCTATCCAAAGAAAAGCCTGTTTTAGTTGTGGGTTTTGGAAGTTTTCATGTTTTCCCCCTCCTTTGTGCCGCTTATCTTAAAAGAATTCCGCTGGTTCTTTTTGAATCCAATGCCATTCCAGGAAAGGTGATTGCTCTGTTTTCAAAAAGAGCACATTTTACTGGAGTCTATTTCGAGCAGGCAAAGCAGCATCTGAAGGGGAAAACTATCGAGGTTGAAATTCCCATGAGAAAAAAAACCCAAGATCTTAACCTGACAAAGGAGGAGGCTAGATTGCAAATGGAGCTAGATCCCCATTTGCCAACGCTCCTGGTCTTTGGGGGATCTCAGGGAGCTAAAGCCATAAACAATGCCATCTTGGGTTTGCTCCCTTTGCTAAAAAAAGAAAAACTCCCCTTTCAGCTCATCCACCTTACTGGTAACCAAGAGGTGGCCTTAGAAACTTCTGTGCTATGTAAGGAATTGGGTATCTCTTGCTATGTTAAGAAGTTTGAGCCGCGCATGGATAGGGCTTGGATTGCATCCGATGTTGTGATTTGCAGGTCTGGGGCGATGACCCTCTCTGAGCTGATGCATTACCAGGTGCCTGGCATTTTAATTCCCTACCCATTTGCCGCAGATCAGCACCAGCTTAAAAATGCGCTGTTTTTGGAAAAAAAGGTTGGAGGAGCACTTCACATTGTCGAAAGTGAACTCAATTCCCAAATACTAAGTATAGCTCTCCTCCCCCTCCTTTGTGACAAATCCAAGAAGAGACAAGAATTTGTCGATGCAATTGCCCATTTTAAAACGCAGCAAACAAAAGAAAATTTTGGAAATCTCATTCAGGAGATATTAAAAAAATTATGACGCAAAATTATCACTTCATCGGTATCGGCGGCATCGGCATGAGCGGGCTTGCCAATATCCTTCTGCAAAAGGGGATAAAGGTATCTGGCAGTGATGTTGTCTCATCCCCTATGACAGATCGGTTGGAGAAGATGGGAGCTGAGATTTTTATTGGTCACTCTGCTTGCAATATCAAACAACCCAACGCTGTGATCTATACTACCGCTATTAAAACGGAGAATCCTGAGGTTGAAAAAGCAAGAATGTGCAAAGTTCCCTTTATGCACCGCTCTGAGCTGCTGCAGCAATTGATGCAAGGCTACCGTTCTCTGCTTATCGCAGGAACCCACGGGAAAACAACAACATCTTCTTTGCTTGCCCACCTTCTTGTGGATGCAGGGTTAGATCCTGCCTATGCAGTTGGCGGAATGATCTGCAGCTTAAACTCCAATGCAGGCTTTGGAAAAGGGAACTATTTTGTGGCCGAGGCCGATGAGAGCGACGGCTCATTTCTCAAATATTGTCCTTTTGGCGCTATCATCACTAATATCGATAACGATCATCTCGACCATTGGAAAACTCTTGGAAGTATGATTAAAGGATTTGAGCAGTTTATCCATCTTATTCCATCTCCTCAGCATCTGTTTTGGTGTGGCGATGATGAGATTTTATCCTCGATCAATCCCAAAGGCTTTAGTTATGGATTTGATGAGAAAAACGATCTCAATATTCAAAATTATCGGCAGGAGGGATGGAAAAACATCTTCGCTATCCGCTTTGAAGGAAAAGAATACTCCGAGATTGAGATTCCACTCATCGGCGCACACAATGTCCTCAATGCTGCAGCCGTTTTTGGATTAGGGATAAAGATAAACATTGCCGAGACCACAATTAGAAAAGCATTTTCTACATTCCGAGGCGTTAATCGGCGTGCAGAATTTAAAGGGGAGAAGAAGGGGATTTCTATCTTTGATGATTATGGACATCATCCCACAGAAATCTTTGCCACGCTGCGGGCGATTAAACACGCAGTTTCCCCACGAAGAGTCATTGCCGTATTTCAACCTCATCGCTACAGCCGCACGCGCGATTGCCTCCATGAATTTGCTCCTGCATTTGCCCCTGCTGACCAGCTGATAGTGACCGATATCTATGCAGCAGGAGAAGCCCCTATCCTGGATATTTCAAATGAAATACTGCTAAAAACTCTCAAAGGCAATTTAAATTTGGATGTGTGTTACATTGCCAGATCTAAACTGTCTGAATTTTTAGCGCAAAACCTACAGCCGGAGGATGTTTTGGTGACAATGGGTGCTGGCGATATCACAAAAGTCGGACCAGAGATCATCGGACTTCTGCAATGAAAAAAAAATCAGTTTACCTCCCGCTAACCCATGCCCTTGCTTACATCCTAGCCTCAACCTTTCTTTTTAGCGGGGGCACTTATGCTGTGATGAAAAACTATCTTAAAAATCAGCAGAAAATCATCAACGATCCTAAGTATGCGCTTGTTTCTATCGTTCAGACAGGCCCGCAAAAAGAGGCGCTTAAGACAGAATATCTTGCAGAGTTGTTGGGGGCATCCACTGATCGACCTTACCATGCCAAGCGGTTTAATCAAGAGAGAGCAAAGATGCGTCTGCAATCGTCTCCTCTGATCTCAAAGGCAGATGTCAAAGTCATTAAGCCGGGAACACTTTATGTCGATTACACGGTGCGCCAGCCGGTTGCTTTTTTAGAAGATTATAAGAATGTCTCCATCGACAAAGAGGGGTATCCCTTTCCCTTTGCTCCCTTTTTCTCGCCTAAAAATCTCCCCAGTGTTTACCTAGGGCTAGGCCCATTTGGCACCTCCTCTGATGACCCTGAGCGCCCTACTGCCAATTGGGGGATCCCGCTGGACGGAAAGTACGCAGAACTATGTCTTGATATTCTGGCGATTGTTTCCGATTCAAAAGTGGCAGATTTGTTTTCAGTCAAACGGATCGATGTCTCCAATGCTTTTGCAGAAAGCTTTGGCACGCGTGAAATTGTCATCATCACCGAAGATGTGCTATTTAAAAAAATAAAAGGCAAGGATGTGCAGATATGCCTTCCTCGTATTCTTCGCCTCAGCACTAAGAATTACGCCCAGGAACTTGGGAATTATCTCAAGCTGCGGCAGCAGCTCCTAGAGGAGGAGAGCAAGAGGATCGCACTCCCAGAAAATTTAGAGTCCGTCATCCGATTTAAAGAAAAAATTATCGATTTTCGCATTGATAAACTTGCCTTTATTGAGGGAGAATAAAATAAACTTAGACTCAAATTCTTGAGTGATGTTAAATTCTTCTGAATAATTGATCCTACTCCTATTGACTCGACTTTAGCCATTGGAGCGGGGCGCTATCTAGAAAAATCGCCCCGCTCCAATGGCTAAAGTCCAGATTGAGTGGGCATATGCATAAACCAACTTGAGAAATATGAAAGATTTTATTGCTTACCTGATTAAAAACCTCGTCGATCAACCGGATGCTGTTGAGGTGCAAATTTTTGATGGACAACAAGGAACTGTTGTTGAGGTCAAGGTCTCTGCGGAAGATATAGCCAAAGTTGTTGGCAAACAGGGGAGAACGATCAAATCTCTCCGCACGATTGCCATGACAGTGGGAGCGCGTTTTGGACGTCGCGTGAGATTGGAACTCGTTCATTAATCGACTTATCTCCTGAGGGATTGACGCGTGGGATCAGATCTTACTGTTGAAGATAGGGAATTGCAAATCCTCCTTACCCATTTTACGCTGACCCAGAAACAAAAACTGATTCCTCGCTCCAAAAAGAAAAAAATCATCATTATCGCAGGTCCCACAGCTGTGGGGAAAAGCAAGTTAGGCTTAAAGATTGCAAAAGCTATCGGCGGGGAGATCATTTCTGCCGATTCGATGCAAGTCTACCGCGGGATGGATATCGGCACTGCCAAGATACCACTTGCTGAACGGGAGACAGTGCCCCACCACCTCATCGATAGTCGGGATCTTGATGAGACATTTAACGTCGTTGAATATTACCAGGAATCTTGCCAGGCGATCAAAGAGGTTCTTGATAAAGGAGCTGTGCCGATCGTTGTTGGGGGCACTGGCTTTTATATCCATTCTTTGATCTATGGTCCTCCAAGCGGACCTCCTTCCGATCCTAAATTGCGAAAAATACTTGAAGGGGAGATAGACTCCAAGGGCACCCAAATTCTCTATGACAAACTTAAAGAGTTAGATCCTGACTATGCAGTCTCAATTACTCAAAATGACCGCCATAAGATCGTGCGAGCTTTAGAAATTATCTCTTTGACCCAGGGGAGAGTCTCCGATCTTCCCCCTGTTTCTTCGGAAAATGCTGATACGTATGATTTTCGTTGCTGGTTTGTCCATATGCCAAAAGAGTCGCTCTATCCCCGGATCGAGATGCGCTGCGATAAAATGATCGCAGAGGGTTTTGTCGAAGAGGTGAAAAGACTTGAAAAGGAGGGTTTGAGTAAAAATCCCGTTGCCTCTCAGGCCATCGGTTACAGGCAATGTCTTGAGTATCTCAGTTCATCACAAGCCCAAGAAGATTGGGATCGGTTCGTTCAGACCTTTAAGCAGGCATCCCGACGCTATGCCAAGCGGCAATTCACCTGGTTTCGCAAAGAGCCGCTATTTCGATGGCTCGATATCGATCAAGTGTCGATGGAGAAGGCGCTTGAGATGATCATTCAGGACTATGAATTGAGTTTTTAGAGGGAATTGGAAAGGTCGCTTCCCGCCCCAAATGGAGTTTTGCTATTCCCTTTTTAAGCCTGACTTTTCAGCCGCTGGCGGTATAATAGTTTTTAAATAATCATTATATCTGCTGAAACAGCTTCACTAAAATAGAAGGTTGCTATACTATGTCCCGTTTATGGTTGCTAGAGGCGATTGCCTTTAGAACTTTCTTAAAGTCAGCGGTAAAATGGGCAAAGAAAACGAGATGAGCGAGAAATCTGAAGATATCCATAGTGACGAATCCATGAATGAAGTCAATGAAAGGGAAGTAAGCACACCCGAGGAAGAGACCCCAGAGAAGAAAGATGTCGACAGCGTGGAAGGGAGTGGAAAAGGGAAAGAGCATGTAGGAGATCGGCAAGGCTTATCCTCCTTATTTTCCGATTTTATGCATCGCTTTCAGGAAGAGACGACAGCAGAGGGTAAGATCCGTCTGAGTATTGAGTTTATGCGTACGGCTCTTGCTAATAGCGGCACCCCCCGTTTTAAAGATTTTTGGGAAGGAAGAAGGATTTGTCTACCTCTGTTTAAGGAAAATATTTCTCCAAAGATGCGGTCCCAGCTCTGGAGTGCATACATTGAGCTTTCCACAGAGGCAAAGCGATTAAAAGAGATTCTTGACGAACAATCGGCTTTTGCTATTGAGCAGATGGAGCTTGCCATTCAAGCCTTGGAAAGAGACCTTGAGCATTATGAGCTGCTCCTCTCTCAAACCAAAGTAGAGTCTCTCTCTTTAGTTGATAGCATTTCATTGAGTAGTAAAGCTGAAAGTTACAATACAATGCATACAGAACTTTTGCTACTGGGCACCTTAGCCTCTCGTATTAATGCAATGCGTAAAGAGGTTGTCAAAACGGAGATGCGCATACGCATTAAGAATAAATTATTGGAAAGGCTCTCTCTATGCGGTGACAAAGTTTTTCCTAAGCGGAAAGAGTTAATAAAAAAAGTATCTAATGAGTTTATAGACGATGTCGATAAATTTATTCTTTCCCATTTCCAGGATGAGGAGTTTCATGGAATGCCTCTCTATGCACTTCGTGAAGAAATTAAGCAACTTCAATCGATTGCAAAGGTACTTAGCCTCAATACTCATGCTTTTACAGAAACGCGATTAAAACTCAGCGGATGCTGGGATAAGATCAAAAACTGGGAAAAGGTACGGAAAAAAGAGACTCTTCAAAAACGGCAGGTCTTCAAGCAAAATTTTGATATCGCAATGGAGAAAATTAAGCATTTTGCAGAAAACTGCCTTAATGGAATGCCTATAGAAGAGTGCAACAGGCAATCGGCTGAAATTCTTGATTTTATGCGCACTCTCGAGCTTGGGCACGATGAGGTCAGAGCGCTTAAGGATGAAGTTTTTAAGGCCAAACGAGGGCCGCTTGACAGGGCAAAAGAGGCTGAGGTAGAGCGTCAAAAGAAAGAGAATGAAGCAGAAGTTTTGCGTCGTGAAAAGATCAATGCATTAAAAGAGGAGTTAAACGCAACCCTTGCAAATGCTCAAAGCATTGATGTCGAAATGCTGAGTGCAAAGCGGCAAGAAATTTTAGATGCGTTTGAAGGAATTGCGTTAGCGAAAGCAGAAAAGCAAATTGTAGATCGATTGTTCAAACAGTTGAAAGATGAAATTGATGATAAAAAAGAGAAAGCGCTCCTCATGCTCTCCGATGATGATTTGAAGGCATTAGAACAACTTAAGGGTGTTCTGGAAGAGAGGAAGCGGCGCCGTCAAGAAATCAAGAGCCAATTAGAGCTCTATCGTAAATCGCTGGGTGGCTCAGGACTTGATTTTGAAAAGGCGATGCTCTATCGGGATATGATTGAAGCTGAAAAAGCAACTTTAGAAAAAGTGAATGCTTCAATTAATGAGATCGAAGAAAAAATTGACGAAATTGAGAGCTAAGGAGCTATGAAAGAATAAGGTGAATGATTGGGATCAACTAGTTGTCTTTGATCTTGACCACACAATTGTTTCGGACAATTGTAGTTTAAACTTTTGTCGCTATCTTGTTGCAAAGAATGTTCTTCCCTATTCTTATTTTTTTTACTCCTTCCTCTATTATATCCAGCATGTATTTTTTGGCATGAGTCTCGGAGATCTTCATAGGAAGGTCTTTGATGCCCTTTTGCGTGGAAGATCGTTAGATAAGTTTGAAGAGAACGTTATCCCCTTTTTAGAAGAGTACCTTCCTTCCGGCATTAATCCGATTGTCATGGCACAGCTCAAGCTTGCTCAGCACTTGGGATATTACACGCTCATTCTATCGAATTCTCCTAGTTTTTTGGTGGAAAAAATTGCCAAATTCTTAAAGGTTAATGACTGGCGTGCCACAAGTTACGCCGTTGATAAGCAAAGAAATTTATGTCATATTGCTTCCATCATGCAAGGGGAAGAAAAAGCTCTTTGCGTAAAGGAAATTGCAGACAGATTATCGATTGCCAAAGATAAGATAACCGCCTATTCCGATAGTTTTCTCGATCTTCCTTTATTACTGAGTGCCGGAACTCCGGTTGCAGTTAATCCAGATCGCAAATTAAGACGTTTTTCAGAGCTACAGAATTGGGCCATCCTATCATGAACAGAAAAAGAAAAATTGGAATTTTCGGTGGCAGTTTTGATCCCGTGCATTTAGGACATATGAATCTTGCCATCTCTATCAAAGAAAGTTGTCAGCTTGATGAGATTGTTTTTGTTCCGGCCAAGGTTTCTCCCTTTAAGGGAGGATTGCCTCCCCTTGCATCATCTGAACATCGTTTAGCGATGGTAAAAATTGCCATTGCGCCCATCGAAGAATTTGAGGTGATTGATTGGGAGTTAAGACAAAATACCCCTTCTTTTACTATAGATACGGTGAGAAAGCTCTCTCAAGATCCATCCACACAACTGCATCTGATTTTAGGCGATGACCAGGTGCCCTCTTTCCATCTCTGGAAAGAAGCAGATGAACTGATGCATCTCTCTCCTCTAATCATTGGGACGCGTTCTCCCGTAGATGGCAAGGGTCAATTCCCAGGTCAATGGGTGAATATACCCCTCTTTGATGTGAGTAGTACAGGGATTCGAGAGCGTCTTTTTCAAAAAAAGTATTGCGGACATTTGTTGCCTTCTTCTGTTCTGGACTATATTTATCAGCATCATCTATATTGCTAGCCTATGACAAAACAAGATTCCTCTTTTTTTTTGAACGCAATTGCGCAGGCTATTTTTGATAAAAAAGGCTTTAATATACTAGCGCTTGATATCCGTGAGATCTCCAATCTCACGGATTACGTCATTATTGCCGAAGGGAATATTGAAAAGCACGTAAGCGCTTTGGCGCATGCGATCATCGACCACCTCGAGGAGTTAGGTCAAAAGCCCATTTATGTTGAAGGAGAAAGGGAAGGAGATTGGGTTGTTATCGATTACCTGCACATCATGGTGCATCTATTTGTTCCTGAGCTTCGCGAAAAATATCAATTGGAACAGCTTTGGAAGCAGGGGCATATCGTCGACTTAAAGATCGATGTGACAAGTCAGCTCGTGAAATAAAATTTTTAATTTCAACAAACAGCAGAGCGTTGCAAAATTACTTGGTTTGGTGTATTCTAAAGTGCTCTAAATCTAGAGGAGAGTTATGAAAAAGAAACGAGTCGTTGTCACAGGAATGGGGGTTGTGTCTTGTTTTGGAACAGATGTCGATGTATTTTATAATCAGCTCCTTGCAGGAAAAAGTGGGATTGTTCCGATTGAAGGATTTCCATGTCAAGATTTTCCTACCCGTTTTGCCGGTGTTGTCAGCAATTTCGATGTCGAAAATTATCTAGATAAAAAGCAAGCGCGCCGGGTAGATCCTTTTACTCGTTACACTGCCGTAGCTGGGAAAAAAGCGTTGGAGCACGGTAGACTCACAGGAGAGGCGTTTGAGAAACTCGATAAAACAAAAGCTGGCGTTCTCATCGGTTCGGGGATGGGAGGGATGAATGTATTCTATGAAGGCGCGGAGACGCTGCTGACTAAAGGGTTCAAGCGGATGACCCCTTTTTTTGTTCCGTATATCATTACCAATATGGGAGGGGCTCTTCTTGCCATCGATATTGGATTTATGGGTCCCAATTACTCCATTTCGACAGCTTGTGCTACATCCAACTACTGTATCTATTCTGCAGCCGAACATATTTTGCGCGGCGATGCAGACGTCATGCTTTGCGGCGGTGCTGAGGCTCCGATTAATCCGATTGGATTGTCGGGGTTTGTAGCTTGCAGAGCTCTTTCTGAGAACAATGAAGATCCTCAAAAAGCCTCTCGCCCCTGGGACAAACAACGGGATGGTTTTGTTATGGGAGAAGGTGCCGGGGTATTGCTTCTTGAAAGCTTAGAGCATGCTCTAGCGCGTGGAGCTCCCATTCTTGCCGAGTATGTTGGTGGAGGGATCTCCTGTGATGCCCATCATATGACAGATCCGCGCAGCGACGGTCTTGGCGTAAGCACTTGTATTGAAAATGCGCTTAAGCAATCGGGAATGGAAAAGGAACAGATTAATTATATCAATGCTCATGCAACCTCGACAGTTGCTGGAGATTTGTGCGAGGTGCGCGCGGTACGCAAAGTATTTGGCCCGCATGCAGAAAACATCAAAATGAACGCCACAAAATCAATGACTGGCCACTGCTTGGGAGCAGCGGGCGGCATTGAGGCGATTGCCACCATCAAAGCAATTGAAACCGGTATGCTCCATCCAACGATTAACCTTGAGGATCCAGAAGAGGAGCTTGGAGAAATTGATGTTGTGCCAAATGTGGCAAAACCGCATAAAGTAACTGGAGCCCTGAGTAACTCTTTTGGCTTTGGCGGACATAATTCTGCCCTGATCTTTGCACCCTATCATCCGTAGGATCCATGATTAAAGTGGAGTCATTTGGCATTGTCCCTTTTTTAAATGAAGGAGGGACATGGAAAGTTCTTTTGATTTTGCATCGCGAAGGCAATCATTGGGGTTTCCCAAAAGGGAAAGCCAATCCTAATGAAGCCCCCTTAGAGTCGGCAACCCGCGAGCTACGTGAAGAGACAGGATTAATTGTTAAACAAATGCTCACCGACAAACCCATGATAGAACAATATCAATTCCGTAGAAAGAAGCAAATTGTTATCAAGATTGTCCATTATTATGCTGCCTTTGTCGAAGGTGCTTTGGTTTTGCAGCAAGAAGAAGTTCGCGACGCAAAATGGCTAACCATCCCAGAGGCTCTAGAGCAACTCTCCTTCAAAGAAGCTCGCCATATACTTAAAGAGTTCTTACGGCACCTAAATATACAACCCTCCTAAATTAGAGTCTCTCTTAGATGTTCAAATCGCTCATCGACCGATTTACTTCCCTATACCCAAACAACTTGAAAAAGCGGTTTTTGAGCGCGTCAAAGCCCCGGGGTTCGATCGATCGAACCCCGGGACTTTTACGCAGCTCAAAAACCGCTTTTTCAAGTTGTTTGGGTATAAAAGAGCGGACAACCCCCATTGAAGTTTTCATCAGACATTGCAACTACTCAGCTGTGAGTGCCCATAAGGAGCGGTTTGCGGATTTTAGCAAAGAGCGTTGCTTTGATAACTTCCTTGCCACCTTAGAGGGTGAAAAAAATATCAATGTCACTTTTTTTCTTGACACCTTCCATCCCATGCAGACGGAGCATTTCCTTATAAAACAGCAGCGGTATCCTATCATTGAGTTTAAGGGGGGATCGGAAGCTGCTTCTTTTTTGTTTATGTTGGAAAATGTTTATCATCGAAAACTCTCCTCGGATGCGATTATCTATTTTTTAGAGGATGATTACTTGCATCTGCCTTTCTGGCCTCAAATCTTGCGTGAGGCATTGAGTTTGCCCTCTGTAGATTATGCCACTCTCTATGACCACAAAGATAAGTATTTTCTACCCCAATATGCCGATCTAAAATCAAAGATTTTCCATACAGCCTCTTGCCATTGGAGGACAATTCCCTCCACGACAAATACCTACGCCATGCTTTTTAAGACGCTCAAAAAACACATAGACTTGCACCGTTGCTACTCCTTAGGGAGA
Source organism: Acidobacteriota bacterium (assembly GCA_903970255.1). Classification (GTDB taxonomy): domain Bacteria; phylum Chlamydiota; class Chlamydiia; order Chlamydiales; family Rhabdochlamydiaceae; genus CAJCIW01. Next base: position 10,058 of record CAJCHM010000057.1, on the reverse strand, counting down.
ACAATTACCGCAGATCATGACAAATTCTGCAAGCTTGCAGAGGAGGGGGCGGTACTCATCTCTTCGATTCCAGGTTTTTCTACTCATGCAGAGCCAGCATTTGCTTCCCCCTGCAGAGATTGGAATTCAATTTTAAAAGGATCAAATCTATACTCCGATCGGAGTATAGGTTCCTCTGTTTAAAAATTCTTAAAGCTGGTAGAATCGATCTTTCGATTTAAAAACCCTTTTCTTTAAAGGAGGCAGTTATGGCCGTGAATTATTCTTATCTCATTTCCGAGGCAGCACAGGAGCGCTCTTGGATCAGGGAAGTTGTTGTTGTATTGGCAGCAAGCTTCATTATCGCGCTTTTTGCTCCCATCTCAATTCCTTTGCCCTTTAGCCCTGTACCATTAGCCACCCAAGCTCATGTCGTTCTTTTGCTTGCATGCTTTTTAGGAAGTAAGCGCACATCGATTGCCGTCATGACCTTTATCCTGCAAGGCGCAATCGGCTTGCCTGTTTTTGCCGGAGGGATCGGAGGGATCATGATTTTGGCAGGGCCTAGAGGGGGATATCTATTGGGATACTTAGCGGCGGCTTTTATCACAGGTTTTATTATGGAAAATGCAAAGAAACCGACCTCATCCAAGGCATTTGCGGCAATGGGAATTGGGAATCTTGTCGTGTATCTTTTTGGTCTTCCGTGGCTTTCCCAATTTATCGGCTGGCAGAGCGCAATCTTATTGGGCATGGTTCCTTTCCTGTTTGGCGATGCCCTCAAACTTATCGTTGCCACTCGATCTTTAAAAGCTCTGCGATTCTTCAAATAATTGCAGCCGCATTTCACCTCTCCCTCAATTATCCTTTGGAGAGGTGAAATGTATCCTTGACAACTTTAGCAACTTTTTCTTGTTTCGTGGAAGCTTGGGTTGAAAACTGTGGAGGCTTCCCGGCGCCGAAACGCCCCTTAGTAAGCTTGCTTACAGTGTCCTTTTCTTTCTGTAAGTTTGTCGAAGGTTTTTTCTGATCTACAGGTTTTGCATGCTCTGGTGGCTGCATAGGCTCACGTTTGATCGGTCCTACCATAAAATCCTCTCATTAGTGGTGTTTTTGTGATTATAAAAATGAGGGGATTTAATTAAAGGAGAATCATTTTGGGTATACTGAACTTTAGCCATTGGAGAGGGGCGATTTTTCTAGATAGCGCCCTGCAATCGTTGAAAATGTTTAACGGTTCCCCTTTCATAAGGCAGGTGGAACAGGTTAATCGTAAACGAAAACACGATCCAAACGAAAATTAAAAGAATATACCCAAACTCGGACATGACAAACACTTGTTACTTCTGTTTGTCATGCTCCAGAATATATACCGGTGCTACTTCAAACGTACCCGTAATTTTTGTTTTAACGGTCCCCTTTTCCCTTCCCCCAAACAGGGCCTTATTACTTCGAATAATGTCCCTGTTTGGGGAAAGGAAAAATGGTCGCGTTAAAACAAAAATTACAGGTACGTTTGAGGTAGCACCGGTATAGATCAGGGAAATTACGCGAAAATCGCTAACTTCTTGGTTATTAACATTATTTAAATTTGTATCAGTTTTCGTAAGTGATTGATTCTGAAAGGAAGACGCACTTTCATGCAATTTCCCTGGCGGCTAGGTTGTGACAAACGCCTGTTCCTCTTTGTAACCCGACAGTTTTATACCCAAATATACCCGGATCGGAGTATAACCCTCTGAGCTTTTCCTCAGTCCGCCATTAATTTTCAGTTAGATCGCGCTTGCGTTTACGCTCCCCTTCTGCCACCTGCCTTGTGATCGGAACACCATTAAACTTTTGCAGCTCCTGTAGGTTGTTTAGATCCTCGATGTTTACAATTAGATCTTTGGAAAGCTTCAGGTCGCGCAAGCAAGGTAGTTTGCTCAGGTTCTCAATTTTTACAATCGGGTTGTCATTAAGCTGAAGGATCTGTAGGTCTTGCAGGGTATCGAGGTTTTCGATCTTTGGGATCTGGTTATCGGCAAGCCCGAGCGTCTGCAATTGTTGTAGCTCGCTTAGATTCTCGATCTTTGCGATCCGGTTTTGGCTAAGCCAAAGAAATATTAATTTTTTTAGGCAATTCAAATTCTCTATCTTTGAGATCTGGTTACCGTAAAGCAAGAGCCACTTCAACTCTGATAGCTCGAGGTTTTTGATTTCTTTGATCTGATTACAAGAAAGTTCAAGATATCTCAATTGTTGTAAGGGATCCAGGTTGATGATTTCTTTAATCCGATTATTGGAAAGATTAAGATATGTCAATTGTTGTAGGGGATACAGGTTATGGATTTCTTCAATCCGATTGTTGGAAAGATCAAGCCACTTCAATTCTTTTAGGAAATTCAAGTTCTTGATCTCTGCGATGTTGTTGTAAGCGAGAGAGAGCTTTTGCAGATTAATGAATAACCCAAGCTCTGTAGGAATGATGGTCAATCCTAAGTTGCTTAAGTCAAGCGTCTCCACCTTTTCTAGCTTCTTCCGAGTTGCATCTTGGGCAAGAAACATTCTGATCTTTTCAATGTCGGCATCAGCCTCTGGTACGAGCTGCCAATCAAGAGGCGCTAGATCGCCAGCCAGATAACATCCTTCGAAGTATGGCCTCATGTTGTTTTTCCAAATTATTTTTATGTTACTATCTTGAAGCTCTTGAAGCTCTTTTTGTAGAGTTTCATATACTTCAGTAGTAAGAGGTACATCTTTTAGCTTTGTTTTCATGAAAACAGGAAGAGGGATTTTTTCTGATAGTTTTTTGCATTCTTGAAGCGGAAAGGAATTAGAGTTGCCGTCTTGAATTTCTTCGATCGCAGTTTTGATACACCCTGCCTTGATGGGAAACTGCCGCTTCAATACAGATAATTTCTCCCCTATGAGGCGATTTGTATTTTTTTGCCATTTTTTGTCGACTAACAGAAAAGTTCCAAGTTTTCCCGGCTCGTTTCTGGAAGCTAGGGAAAGAATCATTTGAAATATTCCCCATATACCAAAAACAGTTGCATAAGCATGGTTTCTACGGTCCTGATATTGTTGGTACTTTTCCATCACCTTGTTGTTAGTTGGATTTCGCCCCAATTGTTTGTATTCGTCAGATTTATTGAAATCTGTGTCTATTAAAATTTTGTTAACACTACTCATTTTATCCTTCGATTTAGATAAATATTTCAAGGTATACTAACAATTCTAAAATTTAAATCAAAATTTAAATAAAAAATAACAATATATGTCAAAGCAATTTAAAGAAGTTATTTGATTAGATATAGCAAAATAAAGCTGAAAAATTGCTAAAAATTAAACAATTTGTTGCATTTGTAGTACTGGACTTTAGCCATTGGAGCGGAGCGATTTTTCTAGATAGCGCGCGCATGCAGCGGGAATTTTGTAATGGTAGGCTTGAATATGGCACCATTACAAAATTCCCCCTGCATGGGGGATACTATCTGGGAAAAGCCCCCCCTTCAATGGCTAAAGTCCAGTCGTATGCCCAAACTTGTTACCGGGGCTAGCGCGCAAATAACCGTCAGTTATTTGAAAAACTCGAGTTTGAATAAAATGGATATGCTGGGCATGATGTCCGATGTGCTGCAATCCTGCTGAAAGGGTCGTCCTATGCTGAAAAAGAAAATAAGCAAACTGATCCTCTATCCAATTGTTTGTGTTGTGCGATTTCTTATTTGGTTGCGCTACCGCATTAAAGTCAAAGGGTTGGAAAATTTAACTCCCGATCAGTTTAAACGCACTGGAGGAATTGTTTTTGCCCCTAATCATCCTGCAGAAATCGATCCAGTGATCTTAGAGGCAATCCTTTGGAATAAATTTAATCCTCGCCCCCTTGTCGTCGAGCATTTTTACTCTTTGAAGGGATTTAGGCTATTTATGGACCTTGTCAGAGCACTGCCCCTGCCCACAATGGAAGAAAAGGCCAATAAATGGCGCGGTAAGAGGGTTGAAAAGCAGTTTAAATCTATCGTAGATCAACTTAAAGCTAAGGAAAATTTTCTGATTTATCCCTCTGGCCGCCTGAAAAGCAATGGGTTTGAACTGATTGGAGGGGCTTCCTTTATTCATAAATTACTCCAGGCAGCACCTGAGGTAAATATAGTGCTTATCCGGACAACGGGCCTTTGGGGGAGTCAATTTTCCAAGGCGTTAACGGGATCTTCCCCTGATTTTGGAAAGACTCTTTGGGAGTGTGTGAAAATCCTTCTTAAAAATGGTATTTTTTTCACCCCGCGTCGAGATGTTTTGGTCGAATTAGAATTGCCGCCATCCGATTTCCCCTATGGAGGATCGCGGCTTGAGTTTAACAGGTCTTTGGAAAATTGGTATAATCGCTATCCAGAGAGGGGCCCGGAACCTTTGAAGCTTGTCTCTTACAGTTTTTGGAAAAAGGAATTGCCCACTATTTTCACCCCCGCAGTTGCGCAAGGGACAAAAGGGGATCTTCCTGTTTCAGACAAGGTTCTGAAGGAGGTTTTTGCCCATCTAGCGTCATTGTCTGGGCGCAGCGCAGATCAGATCCAACGCACAATGAATCTTTCGCAAGACCTGGGGCTCGACTCGCTAGATGTCGTGCAGGTTTACCTATTTTTAGATCAGAGCTATGGCATAACAAATCTTGCCCCTGGAGATCTTCAGAGTGTTGAAGATGTACTGCAGTTTGCCTCAGGTCACAAAAAAGAACAGGAAGAAACAATCATTGGCAAGCCACAGCGTTTTAATTTTCCTCCTGAGAAACGCCCCACCCCTTTGATCCCGAAGGGAGAGACCATTCAGGAGGTCTTTTTGCGCGCAGCTACGGGCAATCGTTCAATGATTGCGACATTAGATGGGATGACAGGCCCGCTGACTTATTCTAGGCTGCTATGGGGCGCATTAATCCTTTCAGAAAAGTTTCGCAAGATGCCCGGTGATAAAATAGGGGTCATGCTTCCCTCATCAAATGGGGCCTATCTCATCATTCTAGGCATTCTACTGGCACATAAAGTCCCTGTGATGATCAACTGGACAACAGGGGCTAAAGCCTTAGATCATGCGGTGGATTTGTCAGCAATACAGGTTGTGATTACATCTGGAAAATTTCTTGACAGACTTGAAGACGGGGACCTTGGCAAAATCGAGCCTATGTTTCAATTGATTGAAGAAATACGACAAACAATTACCTTTAAAGATAAATTGCGTGGGCTTTTATTAAAGCTTCGAAATGCTCAGACTTTGTTAAAAAAATTAAACCTAACAGAGATTAAGGGGACAGATCCTGCCGTCATCCTCTTTACAAGCGGCACAGAAGGGGTGCCAAAGGGAGTTCCGCTCTCTCATACGAATATCCTTAGCAATCTGCGTTCTGCAATGAAGGCTGTGACGATGCGCGCTGATGATATTCTTTATGCGGTACTGCCGCCTTTCCACTCATTTGGCTTTTCTGTAACTGGGTTATTTCCCATCTTGGCATCTTTAAGAGTCTGTTACGCTCCTGATCCCAAAGATAGCCACGGTCTTATTCGAGATATTGCAGCATGGAAAGCAACACTTTTTGTTTGCGCTCCAAGTTTCATTAAAGCTGTTTTTCGGATCGCAGACCCTGCCCAGCTCCAATCTTTGAGATTGGTTGTTTCAGGGGCTGAAAAGACTCCTCAAGAGTTATTTGATTATGTGAAAGAGCATTTGCCTCATGCTCAGCTCCTTGAAGGGTATGGGATCACTGAGTGCAGTCCGATTGTGACAATTGACCGTTTGGATGAGCCACACCAGGGAGTAGGTCGCCCCATTTTGCGCGTTGAGATACTGATCTTGGATCGAGAAACTATGAAGCCAGTTTTGCCAGGTCAAGATGGGGAGATCTGCATCAGTGGGCCAAATGTCTTCTCAGGCTATCTTGGCAACCCTCGGAATCCCTTCATCACCATCGGAAATAAACAGTGGTACCTATCCGGAGATAGAGGGCATCTAGATGACAAAAACCATTTGATCCTTTCAGGCAGATTTAAACGCTTCACCAAAATTGGAGGTGAAATGGTGAGTCTTGGTGGCTTGGAAGAGGAGTTGCTTCGACTCTCTAAAGAAAAAAATTGGATTTCTGGCAAAGAGGAAGGGCCAGCTCTTGCTGTGAGTGCAAGAGAGAACCAGAGTGATAAATCAATCATTATTTTATTTACTACATTTGCTATTTCTAAAGAGGATGTTAATGCCGCATTAGCAAATTCTGGATATGGACGGATCGTCAAAATTACAGAGGTGTGCCTTTTACAACAGATTCCCTTGACCGGTACTGGTAAAACCGATTATCGTTTACTGGACGAATTAGGAAGTAGTACAAACGCATGAAAAAACAGCATTTAAAACTTTATAATACAGAAAGCCGTCAGAAGGAAGAGATTGTCCCCATAGAAGGGAGAACGATCCGGATGTACACATGTGGACCTACCGTGTATAACTTTGCCCATATTGGCAACTTCCGCACTTACGTCTTTGAGGATCTGCTCCGCAGAGCAATTCAGTTTTTTGGTTTTTCAATTAACCAAGCGATGAACCTTACTGACATCGATGATAAAACGATCAAGGGAGCGCTTCAAAACAAACTCACAATTACTGCATTTACAACTCCTTACATCGATGCGTTTTTTGAAGATTTAAATACCCTTGGAATCCAAAAGGTAGAACACTATCCCAGAGCTACCGATTACATCCCTGAAATGATCACTATCATTCAAAAGTTACTCGATACTGGAATTGCCTACCGCAGCCAGGATATGAGCATCTATTTTTCGATTGCCAAATTCCCCAGCTACGGAAGACTTTCCCATCTACATCTCAATGAATTAGAATTAGGTGCCTCGGAGAGGATCGTCCACGATGAATATGAAAAAGAGAATGCTTCCGACTTTGTCCTTTGGAAAGCCTATGATGCACAGCGCGACGGTGACATTTTTTGGGAGAGCCCCTTTGGTAAAGGGCGTCCCGGTTGGCACATTGAATGCTCTGCTATGGCGATGAAACTCCTGGGAGAGACCATCGACATCCACGTCGGCGGTGTGGACAATATATTCCCCCATCATGAAAATGAGATCGCTCAGTCGGAGAGCTACTCGTGCAAATGTTTTGCCAAGCATTGGCTCCACGCGGAACATCTTCTTGTCGATCACAGGAAGATGTCCAAAAGTTTAGGCAATTTCTATACCTTGCGCGATCTCATTCAAAAAGGTTACAGCGGACGGCAAGTGCGCTATATGCTGCTACAAACGCATTACCGCACACAACTCAATTTCACCTTCGCAGGATTAGATGCCGCGGCCTCCACCTTAGAGAGGTTAGGCGATTTTATCCAGCGCCTCCAATCTATCCGAAGGGAAAAGATGAGCAAGGCACTCGATCTCATCTTAGATAAGGCCCTGCCTGAAAACGGGGAGAAAAGCCAGATCCACAAAAGGATCCTCTTCGATGTCCAGGCTGATAAAGGCAGAGATATTTTTGATGCAGATCAGATCCGACCTCTTATCGAGCGGAGCTTGATCCAGACGCCAGAAAAAGGGCAGATCATCGACAGAATTCTCACCGATGTCAAAGCTGAAAAGATGAGCGTCTATCTCAAGCCCATCTTAGAAAAAAACCTCAAAAATTTGCCCGAGGTCAACCAGCTCCTCTCCCAAATCATTCACGATATCCGCGATGAGAAGGGGAGCAATATCCTCGATCCCTTTTTCATGAGGCCGATTCTCCAAAAATTTCTTAAGGATCCTTCTCAAACCGGAATGGTGGATAAGATCCTGCACGACCTCAAAGTCAAAAAAAATCATGGTTTTATCTTGCCGCTTCTTGAAAAGACGATGGAACAATTTACTGGATCTCTTGCCGACGACCTCAACATCTCTCCTGCTTTGGCCGCCCTTTTCGATATGATTCGAGAAGTGAATATCCTCTGCGATAGTGGCAAAATGGGGATCTCTGAAGCAGAGGATGTCCTCGACCTCCTCCATAAGATCGATCAGGTTTTAGGCGTCCTTCCCTTGGCCCCTGAAGAAGAGTCCATTCCGATTGAGCTAGAAGTTGCGCTGCAAAAAAGAGAAACTGCTCGCGTGGAAAAAAACTGGAAAGTGGCCGATGAGTGCCGCGACCTCATTCAATCTAGAGGTTATGTGATTGAAGATACTCCTCATGGCGCACGCCTAAAAAAGAGGCATCCATGACAAAAAAAGGAACCACCAAGGATGAGCTCTTCTTACTCAAGCTCTTTGAGCTCACCTCAAAGCCAGAGGATCCCAAGATAGCCATCGACCGCTTTGAGATCGGCAGAGCCATCGGCCAGAACGACAAAGGCGCTAACGTGATTGCTCGCGATCTAGCCCAGGCTAATTTCATCAAAAAAGGGGAAGGGGATTCGGTTTACCTTACCGACCATGGCCTCTGGCTTGTGAACTCACTCAAGGATGGGTGACCCATTTCGCGTTATAGCACCTCCTGCTGCCCAGAGGTCAACTTCTAAAGTTGTTTGGGCATATACCGGTTCTACTTCAAACGTACCTGTAATTTCTGTTTTAACGGCCCCCTTTTCCCTTCCTACTTCGAATAATGTCCCTGTTTGGGGAAAGGAAAAATGGTCGCGTTATACCCCGATCCGCTATAAACTTGGAGTTTGGGCCACACAGAAGCCCCGGGGTTCGATCGATCGCAAACGGATCAATATTAACAATATGAATCCGTTTGCGATCTTGGAAGCGCGGGGCTTCTGTGTGGCCCAAATTCGAAGTTTATGGCGGATCGGGGTATAAAACAAAAATTACAGGTGCGTTTGAAGTAGCGCCGGTATATAATAAAGTCCATTAATAAATTTTAAAATGAGTTCAATATGTTATCTTTTACCTTTCATACTACCGATTGCACAATTTCTTCTCAAATATCTCGTCCAAAAGTTAATATTATTAATAACCAATTTATAGAAAAAGTAGTAGAAATGTTATTAAATGAAATCGATAGATTTGAATTTTGTTTTAATCGAGAAAAAGAGCTCGTTGAACACAGGATTCTGATGTTTAAATGTATAGAAAAAATAGCATTTCATATTCAAGATAGGAGTAGCTCAATTTTTATAAAAAAAGATTTACATATCTATTTAATAAATAAAACTATTCAAACGGTTAGAAATGGGGAGGCGAGAAATATTGAATTACTGAAGGGGTATTCAAACATATATGATGGATTAGATATAACATCGGCTATTTTTAGTAAAAACAAGGAATTAAAGAAAAAAATAATTTCTTCTGTAGAGTTGGAGCCTTATTTAAGTAACTCTCAGAGTCAGATAAAAAATTTATATGAAAACGTTTTTCCATAAAAATAAGATGAGGTATCAAAAAAATTGATTCTTTTTTTTAGTTTTCACTAGAGGATAAAAATTTTAATTCATTAGGCGATCGATTAAGATGTAAAGCACATAACATTGAATTATTACAAATAAAATTTCGATTTTCATCAAATTCTGCAATCGCATGTAACTCTGCATCCAGTAAATTGTAATTTTTTCTTGCATTAATAATTTCCATATCATCAATTTTAAAAAATAAATTTAAACAATTGAATGTATGCCCAGGAATCAAAGAATTGCAGAACGTAATAATTTTACAAGAATTCTTTAAGGATTGAGAATGCATTAAAAAAATTTCCTCTATTCGAATAAATTTGGATCTCCAATTTCGCTTACAATAGAATATGTTATTTTTGTCAAATGTCAACTCGTTTAGCTCATATAAATTTATAAATGTTTCATTCGTTTTTAAACTCTGATTCCAAATTTTTAGCAATTTTTTTCTTGGTTGTGTTAGAGCATTTTCTAAAATTTGAAAACATTGATTAATTTTTCCATTTAAGCCATTCTATCCCATTAACTCAGCTACTGTTCCTAAAGACGTGTTTAAACGTGTTTATTTTGTTTCGCTCTCTGAGTGACCACGCAAGGGTTTGCGCTTGTGGTATCTAGAGTCCTGCCCGGAACAGTACGGGCTGTTTTCACCCGTTTCCAATCGGCGATGGAGTCGTAAATGACTCGTTGT
>CAJCHM010000056.1 GCA_903970255.1 Acidobacteriota bacterium | reverse complement strand
GAAAATATCGAACTGATGGGTTGATCTCAGTGCCTTGCGATTATTCAACAAAAAATCAACAGGCCGAGAATGAAAAAACTGAAGACATTACCATTTCCGAATAAGGGAGTGTAAAAAGCTCATGACTTTCAAAGCCAAGATGTAAAAATTTATGGCAAGTTTTGTGTGGATTGCAAAGAAGAGAATCTTACTTCCTAAACACTCTTAAAAATTTCTGTTCAGAAAAAAAACGCTTTCCGTTAGGAAAGCGCCGTGAATGCCGATGACAGGACTTGAACCTGCACCTTATTGCTAAGAGAAGATTTTGAGTCTACCGCGTCTACCATTCCACCACATCGGCATAAGATGAGGCACCACCATAGCAGACGGGGTCGATAACATTCAATCTTAATGTTGTCCCTGGCTAAGGATCTGACGGAGGACGTAGGGCAGAATCCCTCCATGCAGGTAGTACTCAATATCGATGGGAGTATCCAGACGAGCGATCAATTTTGCATGGTCGATCTTCCCATTTCCACGGTCAATTTCTAGTGTCACTTCCATATGAGGGGTCAACTCTTTTTCCATACCTTGCAAAGTAAATATTTCAGTTCCGTCGATCCCTAGAGTCTCATACCCCTCATTCTCTTTAAATTGCAGTGGCAAAACACCCATGCCAACTAGGTTGCTGCGGTGGATCCTCTCAAAGCTTTTGGTGACAACTGCGCGCACCCCAAGCAGCGCAGTTCCTTTTGCAGCCCAGTCGCGAGAGCTTCCCATCCCATAATCTTTGCCGGCAAAGACAATCAGCGGAATCTCTTTTGTGGCATAAATTTCACAGGCATCAAAAATGGTCATCTCTTGGTTTTCAGGCATGAGTTTCGTAAACCCTCCCTCCTTACCTCCTAGCATCTGATTGCGGATGCGCACGTTTGCAAAAGTGCCCCGCATCATGATGTGATGGTTGCCACGCCGACTTCCATAGCTGTTAAAATCGCTCTCTTTGAGCCCAAGCGATAGCAGATATTTGCCGGCAGGCGTATTGCCTCTAAAGGCACCGGCTGGCGAGATATGATCTGTTGTGATCGAGTCCCCAAACAGAGCAAGCGCCCTCATTTTATTAAGCTCTTTCCGTTTGGGGATTTGAGTGGAAAAACCCTCGAAGAAAGGGGGGCGTTGGATATAGGTGCTTTTGGGATCCCAAGAGTATTGAGATCCTTTTTTTACCTCGATCTTTTTCCAAAGAGGGTTATCCTCTAAAACGTGCGCATACCGCTTTTTGAACATTTCAGGTCCAAGAGCTGCACTGATTGCCTCCCGGATCTCCTGATCGGTTGGCCAGATCTCTTTTAAGAAAACAGGGTTACCTTCCTTGTCATGCCCAAGGGGCTCCTTCTCCAGATTAATATCGACTTTGCCTGCCAAGGCAAATGCAACGACAAGGGGTGGCGACATGAGAAAATTCGCTTTGACGGCGCCATGGATGCGCGCCTCAAAGTTGCGGTTTCCGCTTAAAACGCTTGCTGTAATAAGGTCGAACTCCTTGATAGCGCCCTCGATCTTTTCATCTAAAGGTCCGCTATTGCCAATGCATGTGGTACAACCGTAGGCCACCAGTTGAAATCCGAGCTTATTGAGATATTTTTGAAGCCCTGATTTCTCAAGATAATCGGTCACGACGCGAGATCCCGGTGCCAGGGATGTTTTCACGCGCTCATTGACACTAAGCCCCTTTTCTACAGCTTTTTTAGCAAGAAGCCCTGCTGCGATCATGACACTGGGGTTAGAGGTATTTGTGCAGCTTGTGATTGCAGCGATCACAATAGAACCGTTATCAATGAGCAAATCTTCAGAGTGGTGCTGAGTATAGCCCGGATTGATCACCTCTTTTGTAATCGGGCGGTTTGTCACCATCTCATCCTCGCTCCACCCCTCTTTTTCTGGCCCAAGCTTGGGCGTTCCACCGGTGATATGGTGTTCATTAACATGAAAATACCCTTCCGAATGGACGCAGATCTTTTTCGACCTGTCTGCAGAACCCTTCCCATAACCTCCCTCTTGAACAGGTAGGCTAAAAAGTTCATTGAATTTCTCTTTCAGATGGGCAAGATCAATCCTATCCTGGGGACGCTTGGGACCTGCAACACAGGGCTTGATGCTCTTGAGATCCAATTCAAGCACCTTACTAAACTCAATCTCATTCTTCCTTGGCACACCAAACATCTTTTGCTCCAGCAGATATTCTTTCACAAGAGCAATCTCTTTTTCTTCCCGTCCTGTTAACCTTAAGTAGTCTAACGTCTTGTCATCGACAGGGAAAAATCCAATGGTCGCTCCATATTCGGGCGCCATATTGGCAATTGTTGCTCTGTCAGCAACAGTGAGACTTGCGGCCCCTTCTCCAAAAAACTCGACAAATTTACCCACCACTTTTTCTTTCCGAAGCATCTCGGTGATGCGCAAGGTCAGATCTGTAGCAGTAACCCCTTGCTGCAAAGACCCTTCCAAGTGCACTCCAATCACCTCAGGTGTCTGGAAAAAATAGGGCTGGCCCAACATCGCAGCCTCTGCCTCGATCCCGCCAACGCCCCAGCCAAGCACGCCAAGACCATTGATCATTGTCGTATGAGAATCTGTGCCGACAAGGGTATCGAAATAAACAAGGCTCTTTCCATTGAGCTTCTTCTCTGTGACAACAGAGGCGATGTGCTCGAGGTTCACCTGATGGACAATCCCAATCCCAGGAGGAACGACTTTAAATGTTTCGAAGGCCTGCTGCCCCCAATTTAAAAATTCATACCTCTCTCTATTGCGTTGAAATTCGATTTCCAGATTGTAGAGATAGGCATCGGGCGTTCCCGCTCTGTCCACCTGTACCGAATGGTCGACCACAAGATCCACAGGGACAATCGGCTCAATTGTTTTTGCATCCACGTTACGCTCTGCCACTGCATCGCGCATGGCAGCCAAATCCACTAACAGGGGAACGCCGGTAAAGTCTTGTAGGATCACTCTGGCAAGGACAAACGGCACATCCCCCTCATCGGGCTTTTTTCCATTCCAGTGACTTAGGCGCAAGACATCTTGTTCCCGCACCCGTTTTCCATCGCAGTTGCGCAAAAGAGACTCGAGCATGATCCGAATCGAAATCGGTAGCTTTGAGATACTGGGGCCCACTTTGGCCTCCAAAGCTGGCAATGAGTAGTAGTACTGCTTACCTGCATCACCTAAAGATTTTAATGTATTAAACGGATTGACCAAACTGCTCGATCCTGCATTCATGATAGCCTCCAACTCTCTTCTTTTTTTAGGGGAATGGGATTTCCGATGCAATTATTTCTTCATATTTTTATAATCTAACGTTATTTACCAAAGGAGACTTTTATGAATCTGCAATCAATCGGCTTAGTTTGGATCGCCGTTAGCGACCTTCAAGCAGCAATCCAGTTCTATACAGAAACTGTTGGACTCAAGCTTGCGGAGCTCAATGATCAGTACGGATGGGCTGAGCTCGAAGGACCTGATGGCGGCACAAGACTTGGAATTGCGCAAATGCCACCTAAAAATGATGATGACGTGAAACCTGGTCAAAATGCCATCATGACATTCACCGTCAAAAGCCTTGAAAAAGCCGTTTCAGAAATGAAACAAAAAGGAACCAGGTTCATAGGCGATGTGGAAGAGATTCCAGGACATGTCAAAATGCAAATGGTACAAGATACTGACGGCAACCGTTTCCAAATGGTTGAGGTTTGCCATCATAAGCACAAGTGTTGCCATTGTTAATATCTGCGGTAGCCATTGAACGCCTTTTGCCAGCTGCAGAGAACCTTTTCATTCAGCTGCCGATCAAAGCGCACTTGAATAGAAATGTAAGGATAGGGATGCCGGTTATCGAAATCCCTTCCTTCCTCTTTCTTATACAGCTTAATCAAGATCTCCTTATTGTACCAGGGAGGCATGGTGACATTCAGCTTTCCTTGCTCTAGCCGCTCAAACTCCCGATAGTTCTTATCCCCCTTGTATAGTGGCATTTCCTGGTAATAACCCATCAAAATCGCGATCACATCCAACGGCCTGTTTTCCATTCCCTGTACATAGAAATCGACCTCTGCTCCAATCATATGCTTGGAATTTTGGTTATAAATCGAGTTATCCGCATAAGCGTTATGCATCGGACAGCGATGCCCACAGGTGATCACAACCTTTGAGCCCGTCTTTGCTTGGAGGTAATTGAGCAGGTCGATGAGAATCGGATAGATGTATTCCTGATCCCCCTTGATCGGCATCGAGTGCTTTTGAGACCCTGCACAATCAAAATAATTAGCAGGCCGCGACGGATCTTTGTGATCGATGTGGGGAGGATTCATGCTCGAGCCTTTGCAGCGAAAATGCTCCTTGGTGATCCTGGAATGTTTACCGATGTAGGCCATTTCCCAAGGGTACTTCTCCCTGACGTTGTGCTCCGGTATCGTTAGAGGATAAGCATACTCATCGTGTTTGCGATGGATAAACTCCCCCTTGGCGTTTAAACGTCTGAGTTTTTCCTGTTCTGAGTGCTCCATTCCGGAGCATCCACTAATAAGAATTGCAACAAAACAAATAAAAACTTTTTTAAAACTCGCCATTGCCTATAATCCAAATTTAGGGGCTTGCCATGAAACTAGGTATACCATATGCACCAAAAAACTGCATCGATTCAGAAATATTGGGTTAAAAAATGACGATTGAAAAAGTTCTCATCGTCGATGAAGACGCAGCTAGCTGTAACCTTTTGCAGGAGCACTTACGCAAAAGAAAAAGCGAGGTTTTCACTGCAAAAACCTCTGCTGAGGCTTTAGAAATGGTTGGGCAAAATCTCTTTGATCTAATCATCTGCGATCTTGCGATGGATGGACTGGACATTTTAAAAGCTGCAAAATCTCAAAATACCTCTACAGTTGTGATCATAACGACAGCTTATACAACCATCCAAAGCGCCGCCCTAGCGATGCGCCACGGCGCCTTCAACTACCTTCTCAAACCTTTTTCCTCTGATACGATCGAAACGATGCTAGGTAAAGTACAGGATCACATCGAGCTGCTTGAGGAAAATCATTACCTGCGCGAAGAGATCTCGACCCGCTCTGAATGCAAAAAACACTTGCTGATTGCAGAAAGTGAAATGATGAAAAGCATTTTGTCTGATGTGAATAAGATTGCCAAAAGCTCCTCTTCAGTTTTTATCAGCGGAGAATCGGGTACCGGCAAGGAAGTGATCGCCCATGCCATCCACGCCCAATCCCATCGCAACCTTCGCCCTTTCATTAAAGTCAACTGCGCAGCGATACCTGGAGCCCTCCTAGAATCGGAATTCTTTGGCCACGAAAAGGGAGCCTTTACCGGAGCGATCAACAAAAAGCTGGGCCGCTTTGAGCTAGCAGACAAAGGAACCTTGCTCCTCGATGAAATCTCAGAGATCCCCCTCGAGCTTCAATCTAAGCTGCTTAGGGCTGTACAAGAGATGGAGTTTGAAAGAGTAGGAGGAGTGCGCCCCATTTGCGTCGATATCCGCCTCATCTCCACTTCCAACCGCTCGATGAAAGAAGCGATCGAGCAAAAACTGTTCCGCGAGGATCTCTATTACCGCCTTAACGTCGTACCCATCCATCTCCCTCCGCTGCGCAAGCGGAAAGAGGACATCCTTCCTTTGGCGGCATTCTTCCTCAAGCGCCTATGCCAGGAGAACCAAAAACCGATCAAGCGCCTGACACAAGCCGCTCAGCAAAAGCTCATCGACTACCATTGGCCAGGCAATATCCGCGAACTTGCCAACGTAATTGAGCGCACAGTTGTCATGAATACCACCGACCTGATCGATGCCAGACAAGTCTACATCGACCTCTCCTGCCCCATCAAGGAGGTTCAAGCAACCCCTATCCAGGCTGGGATCACCCTTGCCGAAATGGAAAAAAAACTCATCCTAGAGACCCTTGCTCAAGAAAAAAATAACCGCACAAAGACAGCCCAGATTCTAGGCATCAGCATCCGCACTTTGCGCAATAAGCTCCATTTGTATCAGGGATTAATAGAGGGAGCCTGTTTATACCCCGATCGGGGTATATAATGCATTTTAAATTTGAAATTAAAAAAGGTTCATCCGTCAAATGCGTACTTTCCCATAGAGAACAGGTTTATCGACCTGAAAAAGTGAACTACATTAATAATTAACTACTTAGAGAGATTCGTCCGACAAATGAGTCCATAAGGTGATTTCTTTCCCTCCCCCCCTCTGTGACACAGAGGGGGGAGGGAAAGTGTTACCTATGTGATCGACTGAACCTTAGGTATGCATTTGTCGGATGAACCTTAAAAAAGCTCTGAATGAGAGCCGAATCGTTCAAGAAACAATTTCCGCTCAAACAACCTCAATCAAAAACCACAAGCTGTTGATTTTCAATGGCTTTAGGAATAAGGCGGACGATATTCCGCCTTATTCCGCCTTATTCCGCCTTATTCCGCCTTATTCCGCCTTATTCTCATAGGCTCCGGTCAAATACCATTTTGCGCCCCGCCCATGTCCAGAAACGTCTATCAATCTAAGTCGTTTTAGATGCTGAAAGTCATCACGCAAAGTACGATCTGCGGGAGGATCTGTAAATGCGAGCTTAATTTCTGTAAATGTTATCCCCTTACCCAGAGAGGCTGACAAAGATTGGAGAATTTGCCTGTGCCTTTCTGTGAGATCATGTGAAACTCGGTAAGGTGCTATATAGGCACTTGGTAAAAAGCAGACAACAAATGAACCGGACTGTTCACAAAAATCGGGCTCGGGATGCCCGGCTTTAACACAGAGACTTACTATTTTTTGAGTGCCACGTCCCCATTTCTCAATTAACCCTCGATTGTAAAAAGTATTGGCGATTACCGGATTTCTCTGGTGAGAAGTATGATCTTTTTTCAAATCAGCAGGAATTAAACCGAAGGGAAGATTACCATCATTCCAAATCTCTAAGCGATCATCAAAAATCGCAATGCTAACTGCACCTCCAGGAGAGGTGTAGGTTCGATGACAAAAAGCATTCACTAATGCCTCTCGAAGAGCCACTAAGGGAAATAAAGGCTCATCGCTTCGCTCCAAGACACCCGGAAGGATTTTACCAGCAATAGGCAAGTGTCTGCGAAGAAAAAGCATCGATTCATTTAACAGATGAAAAGCATTTCCAAGCAGCTGAGTCTGATCAATAAATTCTGCTTTATCTACTCCCTTAAAACGAGCCAATCTTAACTGGCATTGCGTAAATTCTGGGAGAAATTTTTTACCAAACAAAACCACCGCTGCATTAAGTAGTCTTTGATTTTTCCTTAAACCCAGCTTATCAAGAATTGTAGGAATGCCTTCTGCTCGATATTCGGGAAGACGGCCAACCTCTATGCCCATCCTGATCGTATGTCGAATTTCTTCTTCATCCAAGTCATCGAGCCTATAGCCATCGGCTATCTCTATTTCCCAACGATGGTTGTTATGGTTGCGTTCCAAAAGCAGTCGTTGATAAGCCTGTTGAGGCATTTTTGAGGTCGTTGAGCCAATTCTTTGAAAGGGGCGGCCTTGAAAAACATAAGGCACGTCAGAGTGTGTCGGGCATGCCGTTAATACAATCACTACTTTTTTATCTGGGATTTCCACTCTACTCATTTCGATAATAGGAGGCGGCTCAAATTTCTTGATGGATTCCGCAATTTCTCGGAGAGTGCTGTCAGATATAGTTTGTCCAACAACTTTACCCTCTGAAGAAACTCCGATCAGCACCTTCCCACCTTTACCATTCAAAAAGCCACAGAGTGTTTCACAAATAGCAGAAAGCAGAGCTGTAGATTTTTTAAATTCAACAGTTTCAGACTCGCCCTTCTGAATCATTTCTTTAAGACTTACTAAGTCCATTATTACCTCAGCAGATCCAACCAGTTAGCTCTGGGGCCTATTTTTAGCCTGTTCCATTGCAATCTGATTTATATGGGAAAGCGCCCTTGATCCGGAGGCTCCTTCGATCGCCTTGACAGCAATGTCCTGAACTTGCCGTTTTGCCTCCTCTAGCTGCGTTTGCAATACTGACATCTGTGCCTGCTGATTGCCCAGCAACTCTTGAAGCTGTTTGATTTTTAGATCGGAAATCTGCTTCTCGACAGCAAGATCCCTTTTGAGTTGCACAATCTCCTGATTGTATTTTGCTTCCACCTCTTTGGAGGCCTCTTTGGCAGCTTTGGAACATTCTGAAGAAAGGCGCGCAGGGAATTGCTCGACCTCTTTTTTTAGGGCAATGAGCTCCTCTTCTTGGCTCTTAAGAGCGGATTCTCGCTCCTTCCAACTCTTTTCAAGAGACTCTTGCATCTCCCGATTCTGCTTCTCTCTTAACCGGCATTCTTCATCATAGGCATCCTGATCTTTCTTGCGCTCTAACTTCCTTTTGTATTCAAATTCTTCATTTTCTCGAATCCGACCTTTAGAAGCTTCCTCCTTCTCTCTGTGCCAATCTTGTCGGATTGCCCCTATTTCCTCTTCAAAAGCCTTTCTCTTTTCTTGATGATCAGAAATCAATTGGTCTAGACTGGTTGCCGCAATATCCTTTCCATGCAGCACTTCAAGCTCTTTAGACTCAATTGCGATAGCTCCTTTGAGCGAATTGAGGATGTTGACCTCCGCTCCCATTTTTTCTGATAAGTTAGAGAGCGTTCTTGAAATCTCTGTACTTAACTCCCCAAGCTTTCTCGCAATTGCCTCCACAGAAATTTCACTTACCGCAGCTCTGATTTCCGCTTCTTGAATCTGAGCTGCCATCTCCATTTTGGGAGAACTTGCTCTTTTCTCATTTTCATTAGCCTCCGCAAGCTGTTCAAACTCGAGTTGAACCTCTGCTTTATTTTTTCTTCCTCGATTTGGTTTTGTTGCCATCATTGCTCCTTATATCTAAAAAAATATTCCTTCAGAGATGCAGTATACTGTTCCTAAAAACGTGTTTATATTGTTTCGCTCTCTGAGTGACCACGCAAGGGTTTGCGCTTGTGGTATCTAGAGTCCTGCCCGGAACAGTACGGGCTGTTTTCACCCGTTTCCAATCGGCGATGGAGTCGTAAATGACTCGTTGTGGTGATTCCACTGACACACCCTAACACCCTAAGGATCACAAACAATCACATGTACCGGTCTAAGACCCATAACCTGATACCATGACCGCTTTTAGAACTGTGTTTAAAAATCACCTACTTACG
>CAJCHM010000055.1 GCA_903970255.1 Acidobacteriota bacterium | reverse complement strand
GGAAACAAGAGCGTCCATCTCGATCGGTTTGAGTATTAATAATTGGAGTAATGGGTTTAATCCGCTCAACATCAATACAGATTTGCGTGATCTTGCCCTTGTTTTTCCAAAGGTATAGGGGCCTTCGGCTATTACCTTTGGAAAAACAAGGGCAAGATCACGCAAATCTGTATTGATGTTGAGGGAAGAAACCCATTACTCAGGTTAATATGAGTAAAAGGCTAATCACTTACGGGGTGCTAGCAATGTTATTTGCAGAGGGTCGATGTTGTCCAGGGAAATTGCATGAAAACCGCTAACTTCTTGGCTATCAACGTTATCTAAATTTTTATAGGTTTTCGTAAGTGATTGATCCTGAAAGGAAGATCCACTTTCATGCAATTTCCCTGCGATGTTGTCCTTCCGATTTGAAGTAGAAGAGAACCCAAGCTCTGAAATAAATCGGCAAATCAGTAGGTCTTATAATTCTCTGCTTGAACCCCTTTTTGACAGACCGCAGTATAACATGGAAAAATATAATTTGGACATTGATCTCTCATCAGGCCCGGCTTATGACGGAATGGTTGGGTTTTCGGTTTGAAGTTCTCATCCAAGCCTATATAGTCCTCTAACATCGCATTGATGTTTGAAACATGGTAGACCTTTCCAGTCCATGGATCACAGACAACCGCCGTTCTGCCAAATAAGGTAGAATAGCTTTCCGATTCCCCCTCTGTTACACTAGTGCGGACATCACCTTGTGTTCCAATGATCAGAAAAGTATGCTTCAAAGTACTCCATACACCAAATTCAAGGTTGTTTTTCCCCATTGTCTTATGGAAAAGATAGGCAAACCCGACCTTTGCCATTTCATCGCAATTGCCAGCTTGATGTTTCTCTATAATACCAACTCTGGATAACAGATCAGTTTTCGGAATGGGGAACCATTCCTTTCTACACTGCTGTACTCTACTCAACATTGTTTTAAATTCTGAAAGTGAATCTGCTCCCCATGTGTAGCAATACTTTACTGTCTCCAAAACATGGTAGATGGTTTCAAAGGCCAAAGATGCATTTACTTCAACTTCTGCCTGTTCTTGAGCGTTAAGCGTAATCTCTGTAACGTTTTTTACCACATTTTCAATCTTAGCAAGATACCCCACAGATTCCATAATTTCTTCTTGATAAGTATCCAGAGGTAGACTATCCGATATAAAAGATGTTTTTATCATGTTATTAACATAGTAATTTGTTTTAATTTTCTTATATTTAATTTTATCATTAAAATTAAAAATAATCAAATAAAATAATACAGTTTATAACTATTAGTTTTTCTTAAAATTATATTAAAAAATATAAATGAATTTTTTAATATAAAAAATTCATTTTTCCTGCGCACGAAAATTTAGATTGAAATGCCAGGGTATTAGAGATATACAGATAATAAAAAATTTCAATGCATCGGAGTATACCCATTTTGCCCTCTGCAGAAAGAACGATACCCACAAAGTCAAAGCGATCGCAACCCATTCAGCTTAAGACTTTTGTAAAAGATCCGCATACCAAGCTTGGGCTGCATGCGCTTGCCTCGGGTGACAAAATTATCCGACTTTGGCGCCCCGGGGCCCCTTTCCTCCACCTAGAGCTTTTTGGAACCCAAATTGAGGCTGTAAAGGTAGGCAATGAGGGGCTCTTTGAGCTTAAAGTTCCCTCTCATACCACCTTGAATGATTACCGGGTCTATTCTCAACGGGGGGAACTTTTCCATGACCCTTATGCATTTTTGCCCACTTTTGGTGACATAGACGCCCATCTTTTTGGCAGGGGAGTGCATTATCAGCTTTACGAGATACTCGGTGGGCGTTTGTGTGTGCATCAGGGGGTAGCCGGGGTTAAATTTGCAGTTTGGGCCCCTGAGGCATCTGCAGTTGCCCTCGTTGGAGATTTCAATTTCTGGGATGGACGGGTTAATCCGATGAGGCAGATGGGTTCATCGGGGGTGTGGGAGCTCTTCATGCCTGGCCTTAAACCGGGTGAAAAATACAAGTTTGAAATCCGCACTCGACAGGGGAACATTCTGATTAAGACCGACCCTTATGGGCTCTTTTCGGAACATCGACCGGCAACAGCGTCGGTGATCTTCGATGTCGATCGGTACCCATGGAGCGATCAAAAATGGATGGAAGAAAGAGGGGATCGGGACAAGGGGGCTTTCCCGATGAATGTCTATGAGGTGCATTTGGGCTCTTGGAAAAAACATGGAGAGCATTCTCTTAATTACCGAGAATTAGCTGTTCAGCTGGCAAGCTATTGTAAGGAGATGGGGTTTTCTCATATCGAGCTTCTTCCCATCAGCGAGCATCCTCTGGATGAGTCGTGGGGGTATCAGGTCACAGGTTTTTTTGCAGTGACAAGCCGTTATGGAACGCCGGAGGATTTTCAATTTTTTGTCGATCATATGCATTTGGAAGGAATTGGGGTGATTTTGGATTGGGTGCCGGCTCACTTTCCTACAGATGAGCATTCTTTAAATCAATTTGATGGGTCTTCTCTATATGAGTATGCTGATCCGCGCCAAGGGTTCCATCCCCATTGGAATACCTCTATTTTTAACTATGGCAGATATGAGGTGAGCAACTTTCTGATGGCAAGTGCTCTTTTTTGGCTAGATAAGATGCATCTCGATGGGTTAAGGGTAGATGCCGTGGCCTCGATGCTCTACCTCGACTATGGACGAAAAGCAGGAGAGTGGGTTCCCAACAAATATGGGGGACATGAAAATCTTGAGGCCATTGAATTTCTCAAACACCTAAACTCAATTGTTCATGAACGATTCCCCTCTGCTTGGATGATCGCAGAAGAATCCACCTCGTTTACAGGTGTCACCCATTCTTTGGAACAGGGGGGGCTTGGGTTTAACATGAAATGGAATATGGGGTGGATGAATGATACGCTGCGCTACATCCATAGAGACCCGCTCTTTCGCTCTTATCACCAGAATGATCTAACATTTGGGCTTCTCTACGCTTTTTCTGAAAAGTTTATTCTTCCCTTTTCTCATGATGAAGTGGTCCATGGGAAGGGTGCGCTCCTTGCTAAAATGCCAGGAGATGACTGGCAAAAATTTGCCAATATGCGGCTACTCTACAGCTATCAAATTTGTCAGCCTGGCAAAAAACTGCTGTTTATGGGGGCAGAGATAGGCCAGTGGAATGAATGGAATTGCAAAGAATCTCTACCCTGGGGTCTGTTGCAATACGATCGGCATATCAGGTTGCAGCGCTTCTTTAAAGAGATCAACCATTTTTACCACGTAACTGCTGCGCTTTGGGAAAGTGATTTTGAGCAGATGGGATTTGAGTGGGTCGATCTGAGAGACACCCGCAATTGTGTCATCAGCTATATGAGAAAGGGGAAGGATCGTCTCCTTTTTGTCGTTCACAACTTCACCCCTAATTTTGTGCCCCATTACTTGGTTGCCCTTCCCAATATTGCATCGATGAAAGAGGTGTTTAATACCGATAGAGAAGAATATTGGGGATCTGGCAAAATCAATGGCTTGGTTGAGATTGTTTTTGGCTTAAAAAAAGAGCGGGTAGGGGTGCAGTTGCAACTGCCGCCGCTTGCGACAATGTGTTTTGAGGTGGAATTTGTTATCTAGTAATGAGGTTGTTACAAAAGAGCAGTACCATCAGCTGATCACAGAGATTTTAGAGCATGATATCCGCTACTATGTGGAAGCTAAGCCCATCATCACAGATTATGCTTATGATCAGCTTCTTAAAAAGCTCGAAGAGATGGAGAAACTCCATCCTGAATGGGTGAGCAGATCTTCTCCTACGCAGCGTGTCATCGGCGGGGTTTCCAAAGGATTTAAACAGGTGGAACACCTCATCCCCATGCTCTCGCTAGCGAACACTTACAGCCGCGATGAGCTGGATGATTTTGTCAAACGGGTGGAGAAGTTGCTTGGGAAATCCCGCGTCAATTTTTGCGCAGAACTTAAAATGGACGGGGTGGCCATCACTGTCCGCTATGAAAATGGGGGGCTATCTCAGGCTCTGACAAGAGGGGACGGCCGCAAAGGGGATGACATCACGGAGAATTTGAAGACAATCCGCTCGATTCCCCTTGAGCTCAAAGGAGCGCACATCCCTGAATTTTTAGAGGTGCGCGGGGAAGTGTTTATGCCCCATCAGGTCTTTGAAGCATTAAATGAGGAGAAAAAGGAGGCTGGCGAAGAGCTGTACGCTAACCCGCGCAATGCAGCAGCCGGGTCTTTAAAACTGTTGGATCCCAAAGTAGTTGCAAAGCGGCGCTTAAATGCCGTCTTTTATGGATTTGCCGATGAGATCCATCCTCCTGTGGCAACTCAATTGGAATCTCATCATTACCTAAAAAAAATCGGATTGCCAGTTTTTGATTCCCATTTCCGCACATCTTGCGCAAGTGTCGATGAAATTCTCAAATTTGCCGATACCATTGAAGAAAAGCGTCATAACCTCCCTTTTGATATTGATGGGATTGTCATCAAAGTCGATGAGCTTAAGTACCACGATCAGCTGGGGGCCACAGGAAAAAGTCCTCGCTGGGCAGTGGCTTATAAATTTGCTCCTAAACAAGCTCTTACCCGTATTCGGGAAATCACTGTGCAGGTTGGCCGTACCGGTGTCTTAACCCCTGTTGCAGAATTAGAACCTGTTTTTTTGGCAGGCAGCACTATTTCCAGGGCAACGCTTCACAACCAAGAAGAGGTCGAGCGCAAGGATATCCGGGTCTGCGATTGGGTTGTGGTTGAAAAGGGGGGGGATGTGATTCCCAAAGTGGTGGAGGTCGATAAAAAGCGCAGGCCCCATTCAACACACCCTTGGCATATGCCTAAAACCTGTCCCAGCTGTGGGAGCTCTGTTATCCAAAGCCAAGAAGAGGTGGCCGTTCGGTGTCCCAATACAAAAGGGTGCCCCGAGCAACAGATGCGGCGCATCATCTATTTTGCCTCCAAAGATGCGATGGATATCGAGCATTTAGGCGAAAAAGTGGTTGAGCAGCTTTTTAATAAAAAATTGATTAAGTCTTGTGCCGACATTTATGCACTAGAGGCCAATGATCTTGCTAAACTCGATGGATTTAAGGAAAAATCGATCCAAAATCTTCTGATGAGCATCGATAAATCGCGCAAAGTGTCGCTAGCTCGGTTTATCTTAGCTCTTGGGATCAAATATGTGGGTGAGGGGACAGCAGAAGTTCTGGCTGAGACCTCTGGCAGTATTGAGAAACTCTCTTCCATGAGTGTGGAGCAGTTAAAAGAGATTCAAGGGATCGGTGAGAGGATCGCCCATTCTGTTGTGGAGTACTTTAAAGACCCTGCCAACCTCAAAGAGATTGAAACACTGTTCATGATGGGCGTAATCCCAGAGACTTCCCACATAGAGCGGCGGACCGATCATGTTTTTTCAGGAAAAATTTTCGTTCTTACGGGCGCTCTGAAGAGTTACTCAAGGCAGAGCGCCGCAGCGCTTATTAAAGAGCGCGGTGGTAAAGTCACAGGATCAGTGAGTGCAAAAACTGACTTTGTGCTTGCGGGAGATGATCCCGGTTCTAAGCTTGAAAAGGCAAAAGAGCTCGATGTGAAAATAATTTCTGAAGACGAATTCAATAAATTATTGTAGTGTTAGGGTATGTTAACATACCTAAGGAGAGGTGTATAATGTCAAAAAATCACTTAAAAGCTGCAATTCTTGCCGGTTTGATCGTATTTGTCTGGAGTTTTGTCTCATGGATGGTTCTTCCATGGCATAAGCAATGTCTGCATAAATTCACGAATCAATCAGAGGTTGCAAGGGTCATTCAACAAAATGCTCCCGTTGCTGGAGTCTATGTGCTTCCAAATACGATGTCCTATCATGAAAGAACATCACACGAAGAGATGCACAGAGCGGAAATGATGATGGAATATGGTCCATTCATGTTCGCCACCGTGCTGCCAAATGGCACTGGCAAAATGTCGATCAGGCCGTTTGTTTTTTCCCTAATCATTGATATCATCGGTACATTCATCGTTATCTGGATGTTGATGCAGACAAAATCTATCCATTTTTGGAAACGCGTGAGCTTTGTCACCCTATTTGGCTTAGGTGTTGCCGTCTTAGGACAGCTGCCAGAGTGGAACTGGTGGGGATTTTCTGGTGGTTTTGTCTTAGTCAACATGGCAGATTTTGTGATTGGTTGGTTCCTTGCAGGACTTGCCATTGCAAAACTCCTCAGAAAGTAGTCTTATATCTTTTACTGGCCTCTTAAGAAGAGGCCAGTAAGTTAGCCCACGATACTGAGCTTTTCTTCTTGAATGCACCCCCCTCCCTTAAGCTCCCCAATGAGTGTCTGATGATTAAATCCGGTCACCTTCACATGTTGCAACGTGCCAATCAGGGCATCATCACCTGCTAAAATCACATTTTTCCAACAGCGTGTCCGCCCTTTTAGGAATTTATCATCCCGCGATCCCCGTTTTTCAATCAGAACCTCAACGTCGGTACCAAGGAGCGCTTTCCGGTCATCGATGCAAATTTCGTTATGCAAAGCCAAAAGACGCTGCAATCTGTCCTGCTTTACCTCCTCTGTGATATCATCCTTCCAGCGAAATGCAGGCGTGCCTTTGCGCGCGCTATAAGCAAAGATGAAGGCAACCGAGTAGCGGATCTGCTTAAAAATAGCATAGGTCATCTGAAATTCTTCTTCTGTCTCCGTCGGAAATCCAACGATAATATCGGTACCCAAGCTGACATCGGGAACAATAGAACGGATGAGTTCCACCTTTTCCAGATATTTTTCCACAGTGTAGACCCGATGCATTTTTTTTAAGATCCGATTGGACCCTGCTTGGATTGGGAAATGCACAAATTCGCAGACAGAAGGTAGATCGCGGATGGCATGCATTAGCTCAATGGTGATATCGACAGGATGAGAGGTCATGAAACGGATCCTCTCCAAGCCTGGAATTTTATCCAGGCGGTAGAGGAGGTCGTGAAATAGGCAGTTCCACTCAGGCTTATCCTTGCCGTAGCTATTGACATTTTGGCCAAGCAGCGTGATCTCTTTGTAGCCATTTGCAACCAGGCGATTGCACTCATCGACGATGCTCTCAGGAGGGCGAGAGACCTCTTGTCCTCGGGTATAGGGAACAACGCAGTAGGTGCAAAACTTATCACATCCGCGGATGATAGAGACAAATGCCTTGATTGGATCGTCCCGTTTGGCCACAAGGTAGTCAAGATTTTCCTCGAATTGGTCATCGGTGCGGATAGTCTGTTTGCCCGTCTGCAAAACCTCATCTAAGACATCGCCAAGTTCAGTAATGTTATTGGTTCCGATGACAAAATCAACATGGGGAAGTTTACGGAAAAGGGTCTCTTTTTTGGCCATTGCCATACACCCTGTGACCCCGATGATGGGGCGAGCCCCTTTACCCCTGCCCAGCTGCCCCAGTTTGCCCATGACTTTTCGCTCAGCCAAGTCCCGGATGGAGCAGGTGTTAAAGAGCAAAAGGTCGGCATCGGTTTCATCATCTGTGCGAGTAAGACCCCGCTTTTCAAGGAGACCGACCATGATCTCCGAGTCCAGCTCGTTCATCTGGCAGCCATAAGTGCGAATAAAAAATTTTTTGATAGAGCGCATAATCATTAAAAGTTCAAGGGTTTGGGAGAGATCATTTTAAACTGGATTCGATTCTATCGGAAAAAAGATCATTTGGCAAGGTCTAGTGGACCGTAACAAACAGGGCATAGCAAGGTGTAGCAGGTTGTAATGCTTTATTTCAATTGTTTGCAATTCAACTATTGCCTTAAATTAAATCTTTTTGATATTATCATGGAATAATTCAATATAATGCATTTTAGTTTTGTTATTATTTTTAATTATTTAATTTTATAAACTTTAAATTTAGGAAACATATGTCAATTAATTATTTTGATTTAATAAGAAAAGACGCAACACTGAACGTGCTTTCATTCTTGCCTGCTGAAGATATTCTAAACATTAGACTAGTCAATAAAAAATTGAATAATCTCGTCATTGAACTATTCACAAAATATTTTAAAAACCCACCTGCAGTGTTTCAAAGTGGAGATGCAATTAAAGAAATTGAAATCATTGAATTTCCAGGAATTACACAATTAAAAACATGTAATAGTTTCTATTACTTAGTTTACAACGACAGTAAGTGCTTGGAAGTAAGGAAAAATGGTTCAGTTATAAAACGAAGTGAATTCGAAGATAAAATTATTGCAATTGATTGTATAAAAAATAAGTTTTTAATTAGTTTTAAATCGAAAACAATTGTTTTTGAAGCTAAAGAAAGTGAAGTTAAAATTATACAAGACCTTACAGCTGAATCTCATGCTGTTGTTCGTTTTCCGGAAAGATATAATTCTTCTTTTTTTATTAACGAGAATGAAATTGCAATTGGGAGTGACTCTAATTTGAAAATTTTTGATTTGTCGAAAAAGGAAGTTACTAAAACAGTATGGATGAAATGGTGGAATGGATTCCCGGTAGGGTCAATGAATCTTTCATGTGTACAAGCGCGATATGATGATAATACATTTTATTGGAGTTCTTCAAGAGACTCGAATGGTATTGCCCGTTTTTTTTGCCCCAATCTGTATTTTAAAAAAACAGATCCGATTTTAGAAACCAAACAACTTACAGTTCATCCTTTTGGATGGATGCATTACAATGGATCTCATTGCATTGATTACCAGTGCGTAGACAACATGGCTTTTTTTCTGCAGCCAATTCCTGTCTTGCTGAATCCTCCGGTCCCAGGGAAAATGCGGGATTTGTCAAACCGAGGTTTACACGTTATATGTTCAAATGGAGCTGCTATAAAAATTCTTGAGCATGTCGAACATTTTACAATAGATAAGACTAAAAAAACGCTTAATGTCATAGAGACAGGTGGATTGGCAAAAATTTATCAACTCCCCCTTATGAGTGACAAATTTGACACGAAATTATTACGTTATTTCGCTTTAAAAGAGATTGCCATTCAATTTTTATGCGCGCCCGAATTGGCTTTCTCTCGGTTTCATAAATTGCCAGAAAATATAAAAAAGAAGATATACAAAGAATTTTATAATAGTGTAATAATTTCTAAAGGTCCTTATTTTGATAAATTGCGGCAATATGCATTACGACAAACAGGTGAACCGGTAGATCACTCAGAAATTGGAAGAGATGTTTTTTGGGGGTCACTAAAAGTTGGGAACGGACAGCGCTGCGAAGCTTTATTGGGTATGGCACTCTCGCTTCTTAGTCAGCCGAGCTTAAAAAAAGACGTTAACGAAAAAAACAGCCCCAATTGATTGAGTTTGCCTAAGTTTAAGTTGCCCGAAACTTAAGTGCCTTGAGGGGTTGGAGTCATTCCAACCCCTCAACTCTCAAATTCTGGGGCGCCCCCCACCACTCTTTTTCAGGTGGCACAATTATATGCTGGAAAAAAAATGAAGGGAAAAGTAGACTGGCCATTCTAACTTTACAATAACATCATTGAACTTTTTTTAGGGCCTTAAATTCCATGACGAAGACTAAGAAGAAAAACACAACGGTTCTTCTAACCAAAGAAGAAGTCATTCCAATGCGTAAGTGGTTACTGCTTGATGCCTCAGGGAAAACCTTGGGGAGATTTGCTGCAGAGGTGGCAAAGATTCTCAGAGGAAAGCACAAGCCAGGGTTTACACCCTCTGTGGATTGCGGCGATGGCGTAGTCATTGTCAACGCAGAGAAAATCGTCGTCACTGGCGCCAAGGATGCGCAAAAAATTTACAGATACCACACCGGTGCTATGAGCGGGATGCGCGAGATCCCTTATCGCACCATGTTAGCGCGCAAGCCTGACTATATCATTTGGCACGCGGTGAAAGGGATGATGCCTAAAACGCGTTTGACTGAAGCTCAAATGAAGAAGCTGCGCGTGTATGCAGGCGGGCAGCACGATATGAAAGCACAAGCTCCTATCCCTGTAAGCATTTAAAATTTTAACAGAAGCTAAGAACTATGAAAGAACAAATTGGAACAGGCCGAAGAAAAACAGCTGTCGCATCAGTCCGTCTTCGCCCAGGAAAAGGAACCGTCCTTGTCAACGGCAAAAAATTCGAAGAATATTTCACTCTAGCCCTCCAGCGTCAAGCTGTTTTAGCGCCTCTCAATAAAGTTTCTAGCCCTGAGCGTTATGATATTCTCATTCGCGTGAAAGGCGGCGGTATCCAAGGTCAAATGATCGCAGCGCGCCTTGGTATTGCACGTGCGCTTGTCCAGGAAGATCCAGAGAATCGCCAAGACCTCAAAGTGGTTGGATTCCTTACTCGGGATCCGCGTAAACGAGAGCGTAAGAAATACGGTCTTGCTGGCGCTCGTAAACGCTTCCAATTCTCCAAACGCTAAACTACTGTTTTTTTCTTTGTTGAAATGGAACCCTAAAGAGCAATCTTTAGGGTTCTCTTTTTTGACGACCAAAGTTCAGGTTCATAAGTACAATTCACCGTATTTACGATTCAAATAGTTCACGTAAGCCTCTTGACTAAGGGGCTTGCCTGTCACCTTTTCACAGAGCTCACCGGGTCCAAATTGCCGTCCATGCCGGTGGATATTTTCTTTAAGCCAGTCGGTAATGAAATCTAGATAGCCTCTGCTCACGTTCTCTTTCCATTTGGGATGGGCCTTTTCGAAAGTTTCAAAAAATTGCACCGCATAGAGATTGCCGAGAGTGTAGGTGGGAAAGTAGCCGATGAATCCAAGAGACCAATGGACATCCTGTAGGCATCCTTGCCCATCAAATTCAGGGGAGATGCCAAGGTATTCGCGCATTTTGCTATTCCAAATATCTGGGATCTCTTTGACTTTGATCGTCCCTTCAATCAATCCTTTTTCAATTTCAAAACGAACGATGACATGCAGGTTATAAGTGACCTCATCAGCATCGATTCGGATGAAACCGGGTTTAACTAGATTGATGGCGCGATAAAAATCTTCTAAAACAACTGCTGCAAATTGTTCGGGAAACTCTTTTTGCAAAAGAGGAAAGAAGTATTCCCAGAATGGGTGGGATTGCCCAATGAGTGTTTCCCACCATCTAGACTGACTCTCATGAATCCCCAGGGATATCGGCTGTCCAAGAGGGGATCCAAAATGCTCCACGGGGAGATTCATGCTATAGAGCCCATGTCCCCCCTCGTGCATCACAGCCCCGATATTTGCCATGATGTTCTCCAGGTGGACCTTTGTAGTCATTCGAGTGTCTTTAGGATGGGTTCCATTGCAGAAGGGATGGGCAGAGGTATCGAGACGGGATGTGGAAGGATGAAACCCCATTTTATGTAAAATTTTATGTGCAAAATCAAGTTGTTGGTGGCGTGGACAGTGGCGATAAAGGAACTCATCGGGAAAGGGGGGTTTTGCAGAGATCTCTTTGAGCAGCTGCGTGAGTGAAATTTTTAGCTTACTCAATAATGGGGTTAAAAAAGAGGTCTTCAAATCCGGTTCATACAGATCTAGAAGCGCATCGTAGGGGTGCTCTGTAAACCCGAGGATATCGGCTTTTTTGCGACTCAACGAAACGACCCTTTCCAAATGGGGCGCAAATGCCTTAAAGTCGTTGTGCTCTTTTGCCGTTTGCCAGGCATGAGTTGCCGCAGAGGTTGTCTTAGCAAACTTTTTCACAAAGGCGTTGGGAAGTTTGACGGCCTGTAAGTAGTCTCTGCGCCATCTGTGCAATGCTGCGATTTGCGGCAGGGGGAGGTTGCTATCGACAATTTCACCTGTTTTGATGTCGATTAGCGCTGCAAGAGCTTTGGTAAACGCTTTACTTGTGCTCTGACGGTGAACAAGGCTTGCCATGAGCTCAATTTGCGATGAGCGCAGTTCAATAGCGCCCTTGGGCATGTAGGTCTCCTGATCCCAGTCGAGAAGGTTTTGAATCGAATCCAAAAGAGCTGTCGTTTTGGAAAGGGAGTGTAACTTATCGTAAGTAGATAGCGGCATATGACCTCAAAGAAGAATGAGGCTAGTCTAGCAAGTGCCCGAAAATTATTCTAGTGCCCGACCACTAGTGGCTGGTAAAATAGCTCCCCATCCGCCTCAAAAAACGCTCGCAACCTGTTGTAAACCTGTAGAACAGGGGGCTACAGAAAGCCCAGCTTAAGAAAATGATGGTAATTGTGCCACTGCCGACGACGACATCAGAGAGCCAATGGGCGCCTGTGATGAGGCGTGGCATGCATAGAAATGCACCATAGAGGGTTGCCAGAACAGCTAGGCGCCAGCCTGCTAGATAGGAAAAGCTAGCGGCAAATAAGAGGGCCGTTGTGCCGTGGTCTCCGGGGAAACTTTTGGAGGAGTCGTCTTTGATCTTCATCCAATGGATTTCATGCGATAGGCGCACGCTATCATCGACGACAAGGGTAGGGCTAAGCCTTGGAATATTTAAATTTTCGCGGAATAAGATCCGATTGATCAAGTAGATGATCGCTCCAATATAGAGGATGCAAAAAATGAGATGAGAGACTCTGTTCAAGCGAAGTGACTTGTGGGCACTGCGGACATAGGCGATGAAGAAGCCCAGGATGCATACATCTTCCACCCAGTCGGCAAGTTTATGATTGGCAAGGGCCCAAAATAATTGCCAGTTCGGACGATCCCTTAAGGTAGAATTGACCATTTTAAAGAAAGCGACGTCAATTGTCTCCCAATAGACTTTTGTTACATGCCAAAATAGGCTGGAAAAGAGCAATGCTCCGATGATGTTCCATAGAAGGAGAGTTTTTAGTCTCCAAGTTCCCGTTGTTGTGATTGGATTGTCTTGTACGGTTGTAGATAAGACGTTCATTAAATTCCTCTAGTAATATTACAGCGATAATTGTAGCCAAAGGCAGCCCAGCAGAGCCCAAGGGGGAGGAGGATCGCTAGATAAGGGGAAACTACATGATTTTCTCCTACAATCACAGCAGCGTCCATCAAGGCAAAAAAAGCGATGAAACCAAAGAGGGCGATTGTATAGGTGAAAAAAATGGGTAGGTTTCTGGAGTAGCGCAGACAGAAGGGGCAGCTGGCTACCACGACAAGCAAAGAGAGCAAAGGCATTGTCATTTTGAATAGGAGGTGGGTAAGGACTTGAGGGGATTCATAGGCGGTTGTTTGATCTTTTTGTGAGAGCATCTGCAGAAGTTGTTGTAAATTTTTGTTTTCAAGGGGGATGTGGCCGTTTCCCTTGGGATCTTCTTGCCAGCGGAATTGAGTAAATGGGTAGTGATCAAAAGATTCTATTTTTTCAAAATTCCCATCCCGATTGCGCTCGAGGTGATCGACAAAGTAGCCGACAGGGCTTTGGGGATCGGATGAAAGGGAATTCATGCGCCAGATTTCATCATTTGAGCGGATCCAGAATACATCAATGTAGCGTTTTTTTTCTTTATCTTCTGTCTGGTAGATGATTTTCGAGCGGTCTTTTAAGGGGAGGACGTGAACGGGTTCTTTTCGATTACCATGCCGATTATGCTTGAAGTGTTTCTGGCGAAACTGATCTAGATGATTTAAGCTAGATGGGAGAAGGAACTCTGAGGTGGCAAAGTTAAAAAGGGTGCACATGAAGGCAAAAAGAAAGAAGGGGCGCAGGATTTTTTTGCGCGGCAATCCACACGATTGCAGAGCGATGAGTTCTCCTTTGCTATTCATCGTCAGCAGAACCTTTAGCGTGGAAATGAGGATAGAGAGGGGAATAAGCAGATCTGAGCGCTTGATGAATTGAAAAACATAGTAGATGGCGATGTGGGAAATCTGGATCTGCTTATCGGTAATAAAATCCTGCATATGCATGGAATAGTCGATGAGAGAATAGATAAAAAAGAAACAACCTAAAAAGAGAAGGAAGACCTTGGATAACTCTTTGATGAGATAGCGCTCCCAAATGGTTTTAATGATCATTCAACCCCTTTGCGGATCGCTTTTAGAGAGTAGAGGGAAAAGAGGATAATGAGGGGATGGGGCAAAATGTAGATGGTAGTTGCAATTATCGGCTCATGGCGGAACGATTTAGCGGTGATAAAGCAGACGAGGAAAAGCGCTGCAAAACTGATTGCCCAAATCATTCTTTTTTTGGAGCGGCCTCTACCAATTTGCATCCCAAATGCAACTCCCATCAAGGTGAAGGTAAAAGCTGCAAGCGAAATACTCACGCGGCGAGAAATCTCCACTTGGGCGCCTTTACTCAAAAAGGAGCGGTGTTTTTCTAATTGATTGTGAGCAAGGATCATGCGAAGAGATTGGTGGTCAGAACTCTCTTTCCAGTCGACAGCCTCTAAAAATTGGCTTAAGTTGGCAGCTTTGGTGTTCATCTCCGCTTGATTTTCAATCACAAGATGGTCGAACCCTTCTGTTTTTTTAGGGTCAACACTTGAAATAAAGGCAACGTTTTTACCCTTGAGAAGATCACCTTTCAATGCCAGCTCTTTGGCTGACATAACGGTCATCCTTCCACTAGAGCTATTTTTGACCACTAGAA
Organism: Acidobacteriota bacterium; assembly: GCA_903970255.1. Lineage (GTDB taxonomy): Bacteria > Chlamydiota > Chlamydiia > Chlamydiales > Rhabdochlamydiaceae > CAJCIW01. Next base: position 24,947 of record CAJCHM010000055.1, on the reverse strand, counting down.
GAACATCCTCTGCATACTTATTGGCTTTGAGCACTCCGATATCATAATACGTATTTTTAAGTTTAATCAGACTCTCTTTTTGAAGAAGGAAGAGAGGATTAGCGGTTGCTATTTCAAGGACGAGTTGCTTGCTAATGAAACGGCAGTGGGGAGTGACCTCGCTTGTGATTGTAAAGTTAATCAAGGTTAAGAAAAATCCTGCAAAGAGAAGGGGGGTAGCAATTGATTTCAGCCCAAAACCACAAGTGCGCAGAGCTGTTAATTCATGGGTGGTGCTCAAGCGCTGGAAGAGGAGCATAGCAGCGATAAGACAGGAGATGGGGATAGCAATCGGCAAGATATAGGGAACTTGGAGTAGAGCAAAGAAAACCACTTTGAAAGGGGATGCTCCAGAAGTTGCAAACCTTGCAATTTCAGATACGCGGATGACGATCAGAACGCCGACAAAGGCGCTGACGCAAAGTGCAAGAACCTGAAAGTAATCGCGCAAAAGATAGCGCCAAATGATCGGTAGACGAAACAAGTTTTTCCTAAATATCAATCTGTTCTAGAGCATTTTAAGGGATTTTAAATATTAGAAAAAGGGGTAAACTCAAGCTTTGCAAGTTTTTTAGGAACAGATGATGAAAGACCTTTTGTTACTTAGTATTAAGAATTTTTTGAGCTCCAAGCTCGAGGGGAGGGGACCACTTCTCCTCGGTTATTCTGGAGGGCCAGATTCGAAAGCTCTGCTTTATCTTCTACTCGAATGCCGTCGGTTTTATTCCTTTGATTTGGTTCTTGCCCATATCGATCACGGATGGCGGGATGAAAGCAAGAGGGAAGCGGATGAAATCCAAAGGGAAGCAGAGAAGCTTAAGATACAGATTTTTATCCATCACCTTAATTCTAAAGATTTTACAGAGGGGAACCTCGAAGAACAAGGGAGAAATCAACGGCTGAAATTCTTTTTAGAAATTTATCACCGCCTCAATTGCCAAGCACTTCTTCTTGGACACCATGCGGATGACCAGGCTGAGGTTGTGCTAAAAAGAGTTTTTGAAGGGACCTCCCTCTATCACTTAAAAGGGCTAGAGGAGGACTCAGAGCTGATGAATATGCGTTTGTGGCGCCCGCTGCTCTGTGTTCCTAAAAAACAAGTGATTCAATGGCTCTCCCAAAAAGGATTGAACTATTTTTTAGACCCGACAAATTCTAGCCTACAGTTTTTAAGGGGAAAGATGAGAGAGGAGATGATCCCTCTGCTTCAAACGAGTTTTGGCAAGGAGATCTCTTCCAATCTTTGCCGTCTGGCAGAAGAGTCTAGAGATATTAGAGCCTACTTTTCTCAAATAAATAGAGAACTATTAGATAAGATCCAGAATGAAGAGGGGAGTTCTAGTATCGATTTAAAACCATTTTTTCCACTTCCTCTCCTGCAAATCAAGTATTTTCTTATCGAGTGGATGAGAAGAGAGGGGGCCGTATTTTCCCGCCAGATCCTAACAGGTGTTGCCATTGCGCTTGCGGATCAACTGTCTAATAGAAAATTCCAATCTAACCAAGGTTTGTTTATGATTGATAAGGGAATAGTTTGTTTTTATAAATCTGCAAAACAAACTCCTTGTTTTTAGTAAACTATTTGAATTTTTCCTATATATTTTTTCCTTAAAAATATTTATTTTAATAAATAAAAGACAAATTATCCCCCGTTTGCTAAGATGAGGGAACCGGGTGTCGATCAGTAAGGATCTCCCCCTGCAGGGTTGTAGGGAAATGTTCTTTACAATAATCGATTATCAGTGGTTTAATTTATCATCTGGGCCTCTTCGTTCATCCGAGGAATCCCGCTTAAACATGTATAAAACTTATGAGCAATGACAATATGAAACCTGAACCTAACAAACGTGGCTTTCCCGGCGGTTTCTTTATCTTCCTGTTGGCTGCAATTCTACTTATCCTGACTGTCCAAAACTTGAAGAATGAGAAAACGGCCAAGGTTTCTTTTAGTCATCAGGTTGAGCACCTTGTCAATCTGGATCTGATTCAGAAAGAGGACAGCCGTAAAATTGCTCTTAATGATAATTTAGTGACCTTCAGCGGTAAGTTCAAGGATAAACAATCTGATGATGCAAAAGCTAGATATCGCTACCTAGAGCTACTTTATCGCAATCATGAGCTTACAGGTAAAAATAGCGACCTCGACAAAGAACTTTCCCAATCTCGCCAAAATGTCAGGGATTCTGCAACTCTTTTTCTCAGTTTAACAGGTCAGCCCATCCCTAAGGGGGGGTATCTTGTTGTTGATCCTATCTATAATACAGCATCGCTTGATAACTCGATTGTGATTAAGGAAATTTCCAATAAGGAAATCACAAGCCTTGCGGATTTAGAAAAGCTATTTCCAGGAATTTCACAAAATGCAACCTCTTTAGCTTTAGATGCTTATGGCAAAGATTTGCTGACTCTCATCGGAAGATTTCGATCTCCTGCCCTTGGGATTGGCAATGAAGCGATGAAACAGCAACTCAAAGCTCTAGAGCAAGAAGTGGCCGCTGCCGCTTCTTTAAGCGATGAAAAAAGCGTGCAGGAGCAGATTTCTGTTTATCGCAATGCGCTGACAGCACTTGATGAAATCGTAGCTGAGGTTAATAAAGAGCAGCAAAACGTCCGTCTACTCCAATTAAGAAGTGTGCGCAATTACAAGGCCCAGCTGGAAAGTGCAAGCTATGTTGCAGATGAGCTTGAGAAGAATGAGGCTCAGCTAGATAAGGCCCGGCAGAGCGTTGCTAATGTCACCTGGTACTTTAATAACCAAGAGCTCTCCACTCGCGCACTTGAAAAGCAAGATCCTGAAGTCTATGGCCACTGGTTTGCTCAAGCTAAGCAGGAGTGGGAAAATTTTCCTGCAAATAAAGCCGCTTTCTTTAAAGCTCCCGACCAGCCGCGCAGCGCTGTATTGGAAAAAACATTTAAGAGTGAAGAACCCTCTCCCAACTACTTTAGCTACTTGCTCACATTCCTCCCTGTTATCCTCGTCGTTCTTCTGCTTTACTTTGTCTTTTCTAGACAGATGAAGGGTGCAGGAAATAGTGCAATGAATTTTGGAAAATCCACCGCTAAAATGTTAACCAAAGAGCGCAATAAAGTGACATTTAAGGATGTTGCCGGTTGCGAAGAGGCAAAAGAAGAATTACAAGAGATTGTCGACTTCCTTAAAGATCCTTCAAGGTTTACAGCTCTTGGAGCTCGTATTCCTAGGGGGGTCCTGATGGTAGGAGCGCCTGGAACAGGTAAAACTTTGGTCGCTAAGGCGATTGCTGGCGAGGCTGATCGCCCCTTTTTCTTCATTTCAGGATCTGATTTTGTGGAGATGTTTGTCGGCGTTGGGGCAAGCCGAATCCGCGATTTGTTTGACCAAGCAAAAAAACATGCGCCCTGTATCATTTTCATCGATGAGATTGATGCCGTAGGACGCCACCGCGGCGCTGGCGTTGGCGGGGGGAATGATGAAAGGGAACAAACGTTGAACCAGCTCCTTGTCGAGATGGATGGATTTGACACCAGTGAAGGTGTTATCCTTATCGCTGCGACCAATCGTCCCGATGTATTAGACAAAGCATTACTTCGCCCGGGCCGCTTTGATCGTCGTATCATCATTGACCTTCCCGATGTGAAGGGGCGCTTTGAGATTTTGAAAGTCCATGCCCGCAAGATCAAGCTCGACCCCTCTGTTGACCTCATGATCATTGCTCGCAATACACCAGGTGCCTCTGGCGCTGATCTCGGAAATATTTTGAATGAATCTGCATTGCTTGCTGCTCGAAAAGGGCGCTCTGCTGTCACTGCATCGGATGCTGCAGAGGCTTGTGATAAAGTGCGTTATGGAAAAGAAAGACGCACCCTAGAGGTGGATCAAAATGAAAAGCGCACCACTGCTTACCATGAATCTGGCCATGCCGTGGTTGCTCTTTGCGTTAAACACGCAGATCCTGTTGAAAAAGTGACCATCATTCCCAGAGGGATGTCTCTTGGGGCGACACATTTCATGCCTAAGAAAAATCGCCTTAGTTACTGGAAGACAGAAATTCTCGACCAACTGGCCGTGTTAATGGGGGGTAGGGTAGCAGAGGAGATCTTTGTACAGGATATCTCCAGCGGTGCTCAAATGGATATCACCCAAGCGACCCGTTTAGTGCGCAGTATGGTCTGCGAGTGGGGAATGACAGATGAGCTAGGGGCCGTGGCCTATGATGAGCGTGGCGATGGGGGGCAATATCTGGGAATGCCTAATTTTCACGAGAAATCTTACTCAGAGGCAACCGCAGAAACAATTGATAAACAAGTCCGCTCTTTGCTCGATGCGGCTCATGTTCGTGCAGTCGGGATCATTGAAGAGCATCGGGTCCAAGTGGAGCTCATGACCCAGATGCTGATGGAGTTTGAATCGCTCGACCGGGATGATGTCCTTGAGATCATGACTGGTCAGTTTGATGTGGAGAAAAAACGGCAGCGTCTTAAGCTTTCCCAAGATCTGCAACGCAAAACGCCGCCTCCCCCTCCGGAAGGGGTCATCATTCAACCTGTTACACCCATTTCCGATACTCCCGACCCTCAGCAGGTCTGAAGGGGCGGGGTCGAAAAGTTACAAGTCTCTCACAATAAGCGACTTGTAACTTTGATAGGCAAATCTCATAAAAAATTAAAAATCTCATGTTTTTAACCTTTATTAATAGAATTTTCGCAGATTGTTTGTTCTTTAGTTGCTTGCTGATGTGTTAATATGCTATAATTCACTCAATTTTTAACTAATTACTTTGGTTTTGATATGTCGATAACCTCTGCTCTTCCTTACTCTCAACATCGAGTTTCTTTTCAAGATGCAAGGATGCTTAAGGAAAGGATTCTGGGAGCTACCTTTTGGAATAACCGGTTAATTACCAACGATTTTGGTGGATTAACAACTCTGGAAACCGCACGACTAGCTTCACGGCTTTTGGCTTTAACAATGCTAGCTGTTGGCGTTGGTGTTGTTTATCTTTCTGGGGTGGGTGTTATTGCATCTTCGTTTGCCCTTTTGGCCGTTCCCTGTGCAATCATCGTTGGTGCAGTAATTATTTATAATATCCGGCTTAATAATTATGAGAATCCCGATGAACTCCTTAAGTTTCAACGCGATGCTTCAAAAATGAACTTCGAGAGTGTTTTTCAGGCCTATGGATGGAATGACGTCCTTCGATTTGGGATTCTCAACCCAGAACAATTTGCACAAAAATACCGCGAAAGGATTCAAGGAATGAGTCTCATAGAAGTGATTGCCTATTATGAAAAAACGGTAAACCGCATTTCGCAATGTTCTTTTCATAAATTCCGTTACCAAGTCCCATCTCCTCGCGAATCAGCAGGTTTGTGGAGCAAAGAAACAGAAAATACCCCCCTTGAAAAGATCATCTTAACTTATCCTCTCGACAAGCTGGAGAAATACTCTATTGTTGATAAAAATGAATTAAATTGTATCAGCAACCTAAAGAAGGATTACCAGGCGCTTAAACTTGAGCACGATGCAAAAGTGCTGCAGTTTCATAAGGAATTTGAAACACAAACAGTAGATTTTAAGCGTGCCTATGAAGCAGAATGCGCACGTGCAAATAATGCCTATGACCAAAGCGATGTTCTTAAGGAATTGCAAGGATGCGAGTTTCATTATGCAAAAGAGAGACAGGCGGTTCAGGAGGGGCTCAACTCAAGTAAGGTAGAAGCAAGAGCTCGATTCGAAAGGGAAGTGGCTCTCATTACCGAAAATGGTAAAATTTCCTATAACTACCTCTCAAATGAGATTAAAACCCATTACGATCAACTTAAGCTTAAATTGCAGCAAGACGAAAATCAAGCTGATACTATTGCGCGCTTGCGCATTGAGCAAATTAATGCAGGCCGTAATCAGCGACTCATTCATTTAAATCAGGAGAGGGATCGTCTAAATTCTGAGCGCAACCAGATCATAGAAGCAGCAAAAAAATGCTATGATGAAGGAGTGAGTGCTCACCTAAAGCGTAGGCAAGAGGGTACAAAGCCATTTGAAGAATCATTCCAATCTTCGGTAGCCATTGTCAACGGGAGATACCAAGCCTACCTGCGCACAGTCAACGCTCAGCGATAGAACAGAATTTAACCACAGATGGGACACGACAGAGAAGAAATCCATAGAGGGAATTGCAACACTCCATTCGGGCCTAAACGCGCGCTTTTGAGGCGAATCTAAGCTTTGCAATTCTCTCTATGAATTTCTTCTCTGTCGTGTCCCATCTCTGTGGTTAAATTTATTATTATCGGCTCGAAAACTCTAGCTGGATCTCTGCGGCATAGGGAGCAAAGCCTTATGGCTTAGCTTGATCTGCCCGCGGTCGTTAATGTCGATCACCTTAACCTCGAGCATCTGCCCTTCTTTAACCACATCCGAGACTTTTGCGACTCTGCTATGGGAAAGTTCTGAGATATGGCAAAGGCCTTGCTTGCCAAAGATCTCAACAAAGCAGCCAAAATCCACAATAGAAACAACCCTTCCGGTGTAGACTTTGTCGATTTCTACATCAGCCGTTAAGTTGTGGATGATCTCTTTGGCTTTTTCCATCCCTTGGCTGGTCGTCGAGGCGATGCTGATACGACCGGTGTCATCAATGTCGATTTGAGCGCCCGTCTCTTCGATAATAGCGCGGATCTGCTTGCCGCCAGGGCCAATGACAATACCAATTTTACTTGGTTTAATTTGTACCGTTTCAATCCGGGGAGCATAGGTAGAGAGGTGCTCTTTTGTCTTAGGACAAGCTTCGAGCATCTTGCTCAAGATGTGCAGTCGTCCTTGTTTTGCCTGGGCTAAAGCTGCTTGCATGACACTCTTGTTGATCCCTTCCACTTTAATATCGAGTTGGAAGGCTGTGATCCCATGAGCATCGCCAGCTAACTTAAAGTCCATGTCGCCCAAAGCATCTTCTACGCCAAGGATGTCAGAGAGGATTGCAAATTTATGATCTTCGAGGATCAGCCCCATAGCAATGCCGGCAATAGGGCGCTTAATAGGGACGCCCGCATCCATCATCGCAAGGCAGCCGCCACAGACAGAGGCCATAGAAGAGGATCCATTTGACTCTGTGATATTAGACTCAAGGCGGATCACATAGGGGAAATGCTCCATCATTGGGATGATCATTGCAAGCGAGCGCTCTGCTAGCTTCCCGTGGCCAATCTCGCGACGGCCAGCAGAGCCCATGCGGCCTACTTCACCAACAGAGAATGGGGGGAATGTGTACTGCAGATAGAAGCGGCTGTTAATTTCACCATCGAGATTTTCGCCGCGCTGGGCCATTGTCTCTCCACCCAGGGTGCAAACTGCAAGGGCTTGGGTTTCTCCTCGGGTAAAAAGTGCACTGCCGTGGGTGCGCGGTAGAAGGGAAAGTTCCACATCAATTGCGCGTACTTGATCACAGGTTCTGCCGTCGCTGCGTTTGTTTTCGTTTAAAATCATTAGGCGCATTAAATTGGACTGAACCTCTTTAAATGCGGCTTTGACATCATTCTTCTTGTATTTAGGAGCTGATTCCCCCTCAGGGAAGAATTTGGTTTGCAATTCATCAGAGATCGCCTTAATTGCCTCTTCCCGAACCGATTTTTCTTTGATGCGCAGGGCTTTTTCGATCCGATCGGATGCAAAGTCATGCACTTCCTTAGTTAGCTCTTTGGGGATTGGACGCAGATCGTTTAAATTTTTGGGTTTGCCGATCTCTTTCTGCCAGTCGCCAAGAGCTTGGCAGATCTTTTGGATGGCTAGATGTCCTTCTTCCACAGCTTCGAGGATTTGCTCCTCTGACAAGAAATCAGCATAACCTTCAATCATAAGGATGGCATCTTCAGTTCCTGCTAACATCAAATCCAAGCGAGAGCGTTTTTGCTCATCGACGGTAGGATTGATGATGAAATTGTTATCGATTAGGCCTACGCGAACAGCTCCGATGGGTTTGAGGAGGGGGATATCAGAGATTACAAGAGCAGCAGAGGCAGCGCAGATGGCAAGGGCGTCAGGAGAATGGATTCCGTCATAGGAATAGACATAAGCCAGCAGCTGCACCTCATTGTAATAGCCCTCGGGGAACATTGGGCGGATAGGGCGGTCGATCAAACGGCAGGTCAGAACCTCTTTTTCGGTAGGTCTTCCTTCCCGTTTGATGAAGCCGCCAAGAGTTTTACCGCTGGAAGAAAATTTTTCCTGGTAATCGACTCTTAAAGGGAGAAAATCTGTATCTTGAGAAGGAGGTGGCGCAGAGCAGGCCGTAGCTAGCAATATCGTCTCGCCAGATCGGACTAAGACTGATCCCCCTGCTTGACGTGCAATTTTGCCAGTTTCAAATGAGATTTCGCGGCCTCCGATAGAGACCGTAATTTTTTTTCGATTAAATTCCATGTAGAATCACTCCAATGATTTGTAAACCGCAGAATATAGCAGGTAAGGAATAAATGAGACAACTAAAGATTGTAAAAGAAAAAAGATGTGAACCTTTTTGACAAAAAAAACCGCCAAATGAATTTTTCACTTGGCGGTTTGTCAAGCCATGAAGCTTTAGAATTTACTTACGCAGATTAAGGCGTGTAATTAAATTTTGATAGCGCTTTGTATCTGTTGAATTGAGATAGTCGAGCAGCTTGCGCCGTTGGCCAACAAGCTTCAAAAGGGCCAATCTTGAGCCATGGTCCTTCGGAGCTAGCTTAAGATGCTCTGTGAGCTCTGCAATCCTTTCTGTAAGGATAGCAATCTGAACATCAGCTGATCCAGTATCCTTCTCATGAAGTTGAAACTTCTTGGTAATTTCTTCCTTAGTACCTTTATCTAAAGACATTCTAAATATCTCCCGTAGTAGTGAGAGTTAAAAACAGGTAGACAAACTTTAAGTTGTAAAACATTGACTTTATTGTACCTTAACGCCGCAATAGGATCAATCAGAAAAAAGCATTTCTCTGCGAATCGTAGGTTTTCCTCTGTGGATTAAAGGAATAAATGGTTGATTCAACTCTTAAATACTAATGTCTGATGAGGGTTGACATTTAGTGGGGGTATGAACTAATTTTCCTCTCTCAACATTAAGGAGAAACCTATGATTAAAGAAGAGTTATACAGAGCCAAATTTGAGAAGCTCCAGCCATGGTTAAATGAGATCATGTCTGTGATCAAGAAAGATCTCAAAAATGAGCATTTGCTTAAAACGCCCTCCTTTGTAAAAAAGCACTTCCCTAAGCGCGCTATAGACAAGCTTACCAATGAGGAGTTTGCAGCAGCTTACTTAAAAGAGGTTGCTGAAGGGGATGAAGAACTTGGGGAAAACATCGTTGCGCGGTGGGTCATGAAGAACGCTGAACTTTATCAATTCTTCGCATCAGAGCTGAGTAAAGTTAACCCTAAGTTTGATGAGATTGAGAGTTTATCCCCGGAGACTGGGGCTCTACTTTTGAATGCCTCGATCGGGCAGTTCGGCGCTGTGACAACCTATATCTTCTGTGTAATGAATGCTGTGGTCTTGTCGGAAGAACAGATGATCAAATTGCGTGAAATGGCTATTGCTCAGACTGCTCAAACACCGGTAAGGGAAGAAAAAAGTTCTTTCCAGTCGATAGAGCAGACTTGCGAGCATTATGAGAAAGAGATCCGCAAGCTAACGGACAAGTACGAGAAAAGAATGCAAGGGGTTGAACGCAAGTATGTGCAAGATGTTGAGGGGCTTAAAAAGCAGATCTCGCAACTGCACAAAAAAATGGGAGCAGCTATTGTTGCAGGCAGATGAGTTCTACATGCGCCAGGCGCTAGAGATGGCTAAAGAGGGGTTTGCCAAAGGCGAAGTTCCGATTGGCGCTGTTCTGATTTATCAAGGTCAGGTAATTGCTAAGGCGCACAATCAGGTTGAGTCATTACAAGATGCAACAGCTCATGCAGAGATGCAGTGTCTAAAAATAGGAGCAGCAGTCTTGGAGAACTGGCGTTTGCTTGATACAACGCTCTATTGTACTCTTGAACCTTGCCCCATGTGTGCTGGCGCCATGATTCATTCACGACTTAAAAAGCTTGTATGGGGAGCCCCGGATTTGCGCTGCGGCGCCCACGGCAGCTGGGTGGACCTGCTGGGGATGTCCCATCCGATTCATCAGATTGAAGTGTGCTCCGGCATTTTAAAAGAAGAGTGCGCAGAGTTAATGAGAGATTTTTTTAAGCAGCGGAGATTATGGAAAAGTTGTTCGATGAATTAGTCGAAGGACAGAGGAAGAAGCTTTTGATTTTTGCCCAAAAGTTGATCCCTTATGCGACCTCGGATGACCTGTTGCAGCCCAACGACTTCCCAGAGCTGGAGCATCATCCCCTTTTTCGTTACGAAGAGGGGATTCTTGAAGGGCTGCTTACTGCCCGGATGGCCTATTTGGCCAGAAAAAGAGAAAAATCTGAATAGCGCAGTTGGAAATAAATTTTTTTATAAAGCATTGCAATCCTTGGCTCTTGTGTTTTAAGAGCAATTATTGTTTACTTGGCACTTTCAATCAATTTATGAGGAGTTAGGATATGAAAGAACAAGGGCATCCTCCATACCAGGATATTTTATTTGTAGATTCTTCAACCGGTTTTCGTTTTGTTTGCGGTAGCACTTTGCAGCCAAAAGAGAGAGAAGTTTTTGAGGGGAAAGAGTACCCCGTTTACCGCGTCTCTGTCTCTTCTGCTTCCCATCCATTTTTTACCGGTAGCACATCTTTCATCGACTCAGAAGGTCGAGTGGACAAGTTTGTCAAGCGCTATGCTAAAAAAGCAGAAGCTCAAAAACAGGAAATAGAAGATGCGAAAGAAGAAAAAGCATCTAAAAAAGCTGTGAAGAAAACTCCGAAGAAAAAAACTTAAAAGTATGGATGAGCAGGTTCGCAAGCTTCTCAAGCAACTTGAGAAAGTAGAGGAATTATTAGGACATGCGGACGTGCTCTCCGATCAAAAGCAATATCGACAGCTCGCACAGGAACATGCTTATTTGACAGAGATCAAAGAGCATTGGCAGCTTTGCGAGCGTTATCAAAAGCAAATCGCAGAGAACCAGCAACTTCTAAAGTCTGAGAAAGATCTGGAATTTCTCGAGGTTGTCTCTCAAGAAATTCCCCATCTTCAGGCAGAGCTTCTTGCTGCAGAAAAGCGGCTAGAAGCTCTTCTTATCCCTCCCGATCCTCGCGATAGCCGCACGATCATTTTAGAAATTCGAGCAGGAACTGGCGGCGATGAGGCTGCTATTTTCGTTGGCGATTGCGTGCGCATGTACAAACAGTACGCTGACAAAAAGGGGTGGAAATACGAACTTCTCTCCTGTACAGAATCGGAAATGGGCGGGTTTAAAGAATATGTGATGGTGCTCTCTGGTCCCAATGTTCACCGTCTCATGCAGTACGAGGCGGGGACGCATCGCGTCCAGCGCGTTCCAAAGACAGAAGCGCAAGGTAGGGTACACACCTCCGCTATAACTGTTGCTGTTCTTATGGAACCGGATGAGCAGGAAAAGGTTGTGTTAGATGAGCGGGAGCTCAAAATTGATACCTACCGAGCCTCAGGTGCCGGCGGCCAGCACGTCAACACGACAGATTCTGCTGTACGCATCACTCACCTTCCGACAGGAACGGTTGTCTATTGCCAAGAAGAGCGCAGCCAGCATAAGAACAAAGAAAAGGCAATGCGCCTCCTCAGTGCTAAAATTGCAGATGAAATACGGATTAAAGCCGAAAAAGAAATGGCCTCCCTGCGCTCTGCCCAAGTGGGATCAGGGGATCGGTCTGAGAGGATCCGCACCTACAACTTTCCCCAGAACCGGCTCAGCGATCATCGGATCGATTTGACACTATATAAGCTCGGTGCAGTGATGGATGGCGATTTAGATGAGATTACAGAGGCTTTAGTGGCTTTCTTCCATCAAGAAAAGCTTGCAGCTATTGGAAAGCAATCTCCATGAAAACTTTGGGCGAAGTTTTATCTGTTTCCGTACAATTTCTCAAAGAAAAAGGGAGTCCTCGCGCCAGGCGTCTTACAGAGGAGCTGATTGCGCATGTGCTAAAGATCAAACGGCTGGATTTATATATGCAGTTTGATCGGCCGATGAGCCAAGAAGAGCTTGAGATTTTGCGCGCTTTAATGAAAAGAGCTGTAAAAGGGGAGCCTTTTGAGTACATCACAGGTCAAGTTTGCTTTTATCATTGTGATATTTCAGTGACGCCAGATGTACTCATTCCGCGTCCAGAAACTGAAATTTTAGTAGATACTGCATGCAAGTATCTTAAAACTCAAGATCTTATTGGAAAGACAGCATGGGACCTTTGCACAGGATCTGGCTGCATTGGGATTGCAGTAAAAAAGAGTTGCCCCGATCTTGCTGTAAGTCTATCCGATATTTCTGAAAAAGCTTTGGTTGTAGCGCATAAGAACGCACAAAGAAACTCTTGTTCTGTTGAGATTGTGCATGGAGATTTTTTAAAACCAATGGTAGGTCGCAAAGCAGATTTTATTTTTTGTAATCCTCCTTACATCGCTTTAAAAGAATATCTTGCGCTCGATCCTTCAGTGAAGGGGTTTGAACCCAAAGAGGCATTGGTCGGTGGCGAAGATGGCCTTGCCTTCTATAAACGTTTAAAAGAGGATCTTCCTTCCCATTTGAATAAGGGAGCAAAAATCTTTTTAGAGATCGGTACAGGGCAAGGAAAGGCCCTTTTAGACCTGTTTTCAGCTCATCTTTGGAAGGAAGCGCGCATAGAAAAAGACTGGGCAGGGCATGACCGCTTCTTTTTCCTTGAATTTGAATAACTTGTCCTCTATGATCTAGGGTCACAATTTTTTATAGGTGTATGCTTTGGATAAGGGCATATGCGCACAATTTAAATTTTTAGATTTATGTTTGGCTCATTAACAGATAAGTTTCAGCAGATGTTCTCCGGCTTGATGGGGAAAAAGACTCTAACCGAGGATAACATCTCCGATGCTGCAAGGCAGGTGCGTTTAGCTTTGCTCGATGCCGATGTGAACTATTCTGTCGCAAGCAATTTTGTTAAAAGAGTCAAAGAGAAAGCTCTGGGCGACGCTCTCATCAAATCTGTATCTCCTGGCGAGCAATTCATTAAGCTTGTTCATGAAGAGCTTGTAGCTTTAATGGGAACCGAGGAATCGCCTCTTGAGATCAAAGGAAATCCAAACGTAATCCTTCTTTGCGGACTTCAAGGGTCGGGAAAGACAACCCATTGTGCTAAACTTGCCGCCTATTTGCAAAAAAAATACCCGGGAAAGCGCACTCTTCTTGCCGCCTGTGACTTGCAACGCCCTGCAGCTGTCGATCAACTTAAAAAACTTGCCTCTCAGATCGATGTTCCCGTTTTTTTTATAGAGGGAGAAAAGAACCCTGTACGCGTTGCTAAAGAAGCTCTTTTAAAAGCGAGTAAAGAAGGTTTTGATACTCTGATAGTCGATACGGCAGGCCGGCTGCATATCGATGAAGAGTTGATGGAGCAGCTTGTAAAAATCAAAGAGGCTGTAGATCCCCATGAAATTCTCTTTGTCGCAAGCGCAGCAACGGGGCAAGATGCGGTAAAAACTGCTGTCGAGTTTGATAAGCACGTTCAACTCTCTGGAACCATATTGACTATGCTCGATGGCAGCGCAAGAGCCGGTGCTGCTATCTCGATTCGAGAAGTGACGAACAAACCGCTTAAATTTGAAGGGATTGGAGAGAAGATCGGAGATATTCAACCCTTTAATCCCCATTCGATGGCCGATCGCGTCCTTGGCATGGGCGATGTGATCAATCTTGTGCGCAAAGCTCAAGAGAATATCGATGAAGAAGAAAGTAAAGCACTTGAGAAAAAGATCTTAAAGGCAGCCTTTACCTACGATGATTACCTCAAACAGATGACGATGATCAAGCGGATGGGTTCATTTAAAAGTTTGCTTAAAATGATTCCCGGAATGTCCAGCATGGGCGACATCGACTTTGATGAAGAACATTTCAATCAGATTGAAGCAATCATCCATTCGATGACAATGCAGGAGAGAACAGAGAAAGTTGAGCTAGTTCCCAGTCGCCGAAGACGTTTAGCTAGTGGGAGTGGAACTTCGATCGATGACGTTAACCGCATGGTTAAGGGATTTAAAAAATTAAAACAGTTTTGCAAAGAAATGCCCGCCTTGAAAAATCAAATGATGAAAAAAGGTGGTAAGGATCCATTTGGCGGCAAAATGCCATTTGGAAGTAAAATGCCTTGGGATTTCTAATTTTAAATTTAGACAGGAGATAACTATTTATGGCCTTAAAAATTCGACTACGCCAACAAGGGCGAGCTAACCGTCAAACCTTTCGTTTGGTCGTTACGGATATCCGTAATCCACGCGATGGCAAATACCTCGAGATGCTCGGCTGGTATAATCCCAATAATGCAACCAACGATTCCGCTGTTCATATCGAACGGATTAATTATTGGGTAGGACTCGGAGCGCAAATCACACCGAATGCACAAGCGCTTATTGCTCGCATTGCGCCCGATGTCATGAAAGAAATCCGCTCTAAAGAGCATATGGGCCGCATTAAGAAGGCTGCAAAACGCAGAGCTGGAAAAAAAGCTGCTGCAGCTGAGCCTAGTAAACCAAAAACTGCTTCTAGGAAAGCTGCCAAGTAATGCAAATTGATATCCTCTCCCTTTTTCCTGAATATTTTGAAGGGCCATTTAAGGTCAGCATGTTGAAAAGGGCAATCGAGAGGGGGTTGATTGATATACGGCTAACCAACATACGCGATTTTGGAGAAGGAAAACATCAAAAGGTAGATGATAGACCTTATGGAGGCGGCGCCGGGATGGTTCTGATGCCAGGGCCTGTCACTGAAGCAATTGCTAAAGTTAGGCGGGATGATTCCCTTGTGATCTATATGTCCCCTCAGGGCAAACCATTAGATTCGGCGACCTGTCAAAGATTGGCTAAGCAGTCCCACCTCATCTTGATCTGCGGCCACTATGAAGGACTTGATGAAAGGGTCATTGAGAAAGAGGTAGATGAGGAGATCAGTATTGGAGACTATGTATTGACCAATGGTTGCCTGTCGTCGATTGTTCTTGTGGATGCGACAGTTAGATTTATTCCGGGAGTACTTGGCCATGAAGAGGCCACAGTGCACGAGTCGTTTCAGCAGGGGATATTTGAAGGCCCATCCTATACGCGGCCGGATGAATTTGATGGGATGCGTGTACCAGAGGTGTTGAGAAGTGGCAATCATGCTGAGATTGAGAAATGGCGTTTTAAGAAAGGGCTTGAGAAAACTAATGCAGTTCGGCCTGATCTGTGTACAAAAAATTTATGAATGATTAAAATGTAAGGATAGAAATATGAAACAGTGTCAATTAATTCAAGAGATTGAAGCGGTTCAGCTTAAAGCAAATCTCCCCGATTTTAATGTCGGAGATACTCTTTGCGTTCACCAAAGGATCATTGAAGGAGATAAGGAGCGCGTTCAGCTCTTTGCCGGTACTGTGATTGCACGTAGAGGCGGCGGACTTTCTGAGACTTTTGCACTTTACCGTTTTTCCAATGGTGCAGGTATCGAGCGGGTCTTCATGCTTCATAGTCCAAAAATTGCTAAAATCGAGATTGTAAGAAAAGGAAAGGTGCGCAAAGCCAAGCTTTATCACATCCGTGGCAGCTCAGGAAAAGCATCTAAAGTTCAAGAGCATATCGGACCTAGTAAGGAAAATGGCTCTAAAGGAAAAATAGCTGCTCCAGAAGCTGAACCAGCAACATAAATTGAATACAGAACATCAACGGCTAAAAGCAATGATGCTTTGGGAGACTAAAGCCCTCTCTAACGGATTTAAACACATTGCTGGAGTTGACGAAGCAGGCAGAGGGCCTTTAGCAGGGCCTGTGGTTGCTGCTGCCTGTATTCTCCCTGAAGGAATAGTCATCGAAGGCCTTGATGATAGCAAAAAGCTTGCTCCCTCTAAACGCTTTGAGATATTTCAGAAAATCCTCTCTTTAGCAGAGGTGGATTATGGAATTGGCGTTATTGATGCACTGATGATCGATCAGATCAATATTCTCCAAGCCACTTTTCAGGCGATGATTGCTGCAATATTGGCTTTAAAGCAAAGGCCCGATTATCTTCTTGTCGATGGGAACAAGATGCCGGTGATTAATATTCCAGGGAAAGCAATCATCAAAGGGGATAGTCTCTCCCAATCGATTGCTGCCGCATCGATTATAGCTAAAGAAACGCGGGATCAGCTCATGAATCTCTATCATGAAAAATGGCCCCAGTACGGTTTTAAACAACATAAAGGTTATGGGACGCAAGCCCACCTTCTTGCTATTGAAAACTATGGTCCCTGCCAAATCCACCGAATGAGCTTTCAGCCGCTCAAATCCACCAAAATTGTTTTCTAGACCTATCAGAAGATAGAAAACGCAAAATTTCAAATCGATGGAGACCAAATAATGCTTAAAAGCATGACTGCTTATAGTAGAGCCAGTGTCCACTCTGTACAGGGGCGCATTGTTATCGAAATTCATTGTGTAAATCGAAAAATGCTGGACATGTCTGTTCATTTGCCAAAGGATCTCATGAGGTTTGATATCGAAATCCGCAAATGGCTAAGCAGTTCCATTGAGCGCGGTCAAGTGACTTTGCGCTTAAATCTTCAAAGCGAAGAAGCAGGAGATGGGCTTATTGCCAATTATCTTCCGCAGCTAAAAACCCTAAAAGCAGGCTGGGAGGAAGTTTGTCTTAGGCTCGGGTTGGATTCTGAAAAAATGGTCGATCTTCCCTTCCTTGTCACCCAATTGCAATCGACACCTGTGCCTCCAACAAGCGAGCAAGAAGAAGCAATGAGAACCTCATTAAAAGAAGCGGTGGATATAGCCCTGAAAGGTCTCATCCAGATGAAAGAGACAGAAGGAAAGGCTCTTGCTATTGACATTCAAAAGCGCCTTAAAATAATTGAAGAGAATATTGCATCAATTGAATTGAAAAAAGAGATGCCTCTGGTCTACTATCGGGATAAATTAATTGAAAGACTCAAAGAAGTCGGCCACGTCCATGGAGAGGCTCTTGAGCGCGTGGCGCGCGAGGTGGCCTTGCTTGCAGAGAAGATGGATGTGACCGAAGAGTTAGTCCGGCTGCGCACTCATTTGGAGCAGTTTCGTCAGCATCTATTCTCTATTGAAAAAGCTGTGGGTAGAACATTGGATTTTTTGACGCAAGAGATCCACAGAGAGATCAATACTTTGGGTTCAAAATCCGCGGATACCGATATTTCTTTGTGTGTTGTAAAAATTAAAGGTGAGTTGGATAAAATTCGGGAACAAGTTCAAAACATTGAGTAACTATGGTACAAAAACTTTTAGGCAATCTTCCCAAGGGTTTTGTTTTTGTTCTCAGCGCACCTGCAGGTACAGGGAAAACCACTCTTGTTCGGATGTTGTCTCAAGAATTTCCATGCATTTATGAAAGCGTTTCCTGTACGACGCGCTCTCCTCGGAAAGGAGAGGTTGAAGGGAAAGATTATTACTTTCTTTCCAGAGAAGAGTTTGAAGAAAAAATTCGCCATGGGGATTTCCTTGAGTATGCAGAGGTTTTCGGGTACTATTATGGAACATCGCAATCTTTTGTCTTAAAGCAGCAAGAGATGGGTATGCACGTTTTTCTTGTGATTGATACCCAAGGGGCATTGCAGTTGAAAAAGAAGCAGTTTCCTGCGGTTTATGTTTTTCTTAGTCCCCCTTCTCTTGAGGAGCTTAAAGAGAGGCTCATCAGGAGAAAAACCGAGAGTATGGAAGCGATACACAAGCGCCTTTCTTGGGCTGAGGCTGAGATGAATATGTTGGCCAATTACGACTATCACATCGTCAATGACGATTTGAACCAGGCTTATTCAGTTTTGCGAAGCATTGTAATTGCTGAAGAGCATCGTGTGTCCCAAATAACTAATGGAGATTAAAATGAAAGAATACTCGAGCACAAGAGATCAGCTGACCAATCAAAGTTTTCGTGGACTTTTTAAAAATAACTTTGATCTGGCAAATCAGGCCATTCGACTTGCACGCTTCTATATTAAGTCGGGCCATGAGGTATCGCTGACAAAGCTGCTCAACGAAATTAAGCGCAATCCTGGCGAACAGTACTTAAAAGATTTGCAAAAGATGGAAGAAGAAGATGAAGATTCCCACCCGGAGAATTGATTCATGCATCGCAAAGTCCTGATCACCTCTGCGCTCCCTTATGCTAATGGCCCCTTGCATTTTGGACATATTGCCGGGGCTTATTTGCCCGGCGATGTATTTGCGCGGTTCGAGCGGCTCAAAGGCAATGATGTTCTTTACATCTGTGGATCAGATGAGTATGGGATTGCAATCACACTTAATGCAGAATTGGCGGGAAGGACTCCTCAAGAGCACGTCGATATGTTTCATGAGATCAATAAGAACCTCTTCAAGCAGCTCAACTTCTCTTTTGATCACTTTTCTCGCACGACAGCTCCAAGCCATGTCAAAACAACACAAGCTTTCTTTAAGGATCTACTTGCCAATGGCTATATCGAAGAAAAAATTACGGATCAGCTTTACTCTGAGCTAGATAAAAAATTTCTTGCAGATCGCTACGTCACTGGCACATGCCCCAAGTGTGGATTTGAGCAAGCACGGGGAGATGAGTGCCCCAAATGTGGAGCTAGCTATGAAGCAACAGACCTCATCCACCCTCGCTCTAAGTTAACAAACTCTTGCTTAGTGGGTAAACCTACCAAACATTGGTTCTTACGGTTTGATCTCTTCAAAGAGAAGTTAAATGAGTGGATTTCAAAAAAAAATTGGAAGCCTAATGTTGTCAACTTTGCCAAAAGCTATATCGATGAACTAAAACCCAGAGCGATTACCCGCGATATGCAGTGGGGGGTTCCTCTTCCTATTCCCAATACAGAGGGAAAGGTTCTTTATGTTTGGTTCGATGCCCCTATCGGTTACATCTCAGCTACCCAAGAATGGGCTAAACTGCAGGAAAAACCAGATGCCTGGAAAAATTATTGGCTTGATCCAAACACCTACCATGTCCAGTTCATTGGAAAAGACAATATCCCTTTCCACGCTGTATTTTTCCCTGCGATGATTATGGGTCAGAATACACCCTACAAACTTGTCGACGATCTTCCTGCCAATGAATTTTATAATCTCGAAGGGAAACAATTTAGTAAATCCGACGGTTGGTACATCGACCTGGAAACTTTTTTCCAACAATTTACCGCCGATCAAATCCGCTATGCAATTGCCTCAAATGCCCCCGAAAATCAAGACTCTGAATTTTCCTGGAAAGACTTTCAATCCCGTTGTAATAGCGAGCTTCTGGGTAAATATGGCAATCTGGTCAATCGCACCCTTGTCTTTGCCCATAACAATTGCGAAAGAAAAATTCCCGAGATGAAACACCTACATGCAGATGACGAGCAATTTTTAGAAAAAATTCGGCAACTTGCAAAAGATGCAGAAGAGGCCTATACCAGCTTCCGTTTGCGCAAAGCCTCCCAAATTGTGATGGAGCTCTCTCAACTTGGGAATGTCTATTTTGATGCCAAAAAACCATGGATTGCAAACCGCAGCGCGCTTACTCATCAAGATATGGCAAACACGATCGGCTGCTGCATTGAATGTTTGAAAGTGTTGGCCTTGATCTCTTTCCCCATCATTCCAGAGGCGGCAGAAAAGGTATGGAAAATGCTGGGCTTCAAGAGCCCCTTAGCCAACGCTAAGTGGAATGATGTGGTCTTATCCATTCTTGAAATGGGTCAAGATTTGCCAGAGCCTCAAATCCTTTTTGCAAAAGTGGAAGATGAGGTGATACAAAAAGAGATCGAAAAGTTACATCATATGACTGCCAAAAATAAAACTCCTATGACCACAACACCCCTCAAAGAGCAAATCGCAATCGACGATGTGCGGAAAGTCGATCTGCGAATTGGAAAAATTACTCACGTTGAGCGCGTCCCCAAAAGCAAAAAGATGCTCAAGCTTGTCGTTGATATCGGCACAGAGCATAGAACTATCCTTTCTGGGATTGGAGAGAAGATGACCGATATTACCCTTCTTGTTGGAAAAAGTGTGATCGTTGTTGCCAACCTAAAGCCTGCCATCTTGATGGGGATGGAAAGCCAGGGGATGATCCTCACTGTAGAGACAGCGGAGGGATTCGAAGTTCCCCACTTTTATCATGCAAGACCCGGCGCTGAAGTGCTCTAATCCTTGGCCAGGAGTCCGCTTTTTGGCCATATTCACCTTTACGGTCAGTTTTCGGCCTGCTGCAAGGCACCCATCTGCTGTATTTTTCTCCTCGGAAATAGCTGGCGCTATTCCCTCGTCAAAAACTACAGCATCTGGGGCCTTTCGCTTGGCTGAAATTCTGCCCGTAAAGGTGAACATGGCCCGCTTTTTGATCTAAATGGTTGAACGTCAAGTGGTTAAAAATAGCTTTACAAAAATAAATTATCTCATTTATAATTAAGACATAAAAAGGACAGCTTTGTATTAATTATGAATACCAATCACAAAAAAATACAATCCGACTTAAGTCAAACAAGAAGCGTTTCAGGCTCCTTGTACTGTCTTTTTTCTTCTTCTTTCTTCATTTTAAATTCCATTATTATTAGCACTATTACATCCGTGTAGCGCTTGGCAGGGGCCATTTAAAAATGCCTCCGCAACTTTGTTAAGCGCTAACCCAAGCCTCCAAAATGAGAGGATATGGGAACTTGCGGATGTGTACCCAAAAAAACCAAGATGGTTGTGTGGGTGTGTATTATAAAAATAAAATTTAAAAAGGATTACTTTATGTTACTGTTATCAAAATCATTAAAAGATTCTTTCAAAAAGAATCCATTTCACGGAGTTAGTCATTACAAGGGGTTTGCTTTTGCGTTTTTCTCGCAAAAACTAGCTTCCAAGAGCGTTGTAACCCCTTATGAAGAAAAACATTACTCGGCAGTAAAGAAACTGGCCATGGATAATTTGCAAAGGCTTGTGACCACAAAGCCCGGCGCACACGATGAAGATTTCACAAATAGTGTAAAGCCCCTGTTCAAAGAACAGAACTGCTTAGTGAGCCATGTAGAGGATACAGCCGTTGCGTTTCTTACCCACGGCAATCCCTACAAGGGGTTTAGCACGTTGGGGAAAACTTTTGTTAAAATCGAACAACTCGCTTCAGATCAGACATTGAAAGGCAATGGCTACGGAAGTGACTTGCTGAAATTTGCCTTGAAAAAACTTGAAAAGGAGGGGGCGCAATTTGCCGTTCTTCAAGTCAATGATCGTAGTCTCGTAAGCTATTACGCCAAATTCGGGTTCAAAGTGACAGGAAATTATTCTACTAGAAACAACACTGTAATGGAGCTGGGGGTCAAATTAGGACCACCAGCAAAAAATTTTACCGAACGGGCAGTTAATGGTACTGTCATGCGGGTTGAAGGAAATGTCCGTGTGATAAGAGTCCTTCTGCCTCAGCTTCTTGCCGCTTTTAGCGTTGCTCTTTTTCTGTATCTCCTTCCGGATTCACCTGCTCCTAATGCTGCAAAGACAGATACAAGGCAGGGGAGTGATTTATGAGTTATGATTTTTATTATGTAATCAATGATCCAGAACTCCGCTATGCGCATCTAACCACGGAGTTCAATGGCTGGGAAGAAAAGGGGTTCGATTGTCTGGCAAAGACTAATCACAATGAAGACGCCTTTAAGTGCGGAAACAATAGGGAAGGTGGATACAGCCATTGTCAAACACAGGAAGAGTACGTGAAATACCAAACACTCCTGCAAAGCCAATTAGAAAAGAAGAATAATGCACAGAGGGTTGCTAAACAACTGCAGGAGTCTATGCGGATCAATCGACGCAATAGGATCTTAAAACCAGTGGTCATCACGTTGATCGCTCTGGTTGCTTTGGCGGCAATCGCAGCTCTCATCCTATTTGCTGCACCAGCAATCGTTGCAGCAAATGGTGTATTCGCAGCTGTATTCGCAGTGGGATTGCCCTCAGGCGTGATCGCAGGAGCGTCAGTGTCGGCTATCTATAAAACGTGCCGACATGGGTTAGAGTGGGTAGTTGGGAGATAGCTCCCTTTTTCCTCTTTGCAAGGGACTCCTCCTCCCTTGCAAAATGGGGAATTATTCACGTTTTGCCAATTGGGCCTTTGCGGGTAGGTACTGGCAAACGGCCTCCTTTAGTCCGGTATTTCGCATTTGAACCTCCTGATTATGAATCGCTATTGCAAGCGCTTTCTTTGTCCCTACAAACACAGCCCGTTTTTTTGCTCGCGTAAGTCCAGTATAGAGCAAGTTTCTAAAGAGCATCTTAAAGTGAGATGTGTGCACAGGAATGATCACGCAAGGACATTCACTTCCTTGGTATTTGTGAATGGAGACCGCATATGCCAAAACCAGCTCATCCATTTCCATGAATTCGTAAGGGACGCTCTTGCCATCAAAACCCACTTTCAGGGTTTGCTCTGTCAGGTCGATCTCAATGATCCTACCCACATCGCCGTTATAAACTTCTTTCTCATAGTTGTTGCGGATCTGCATCACTTTATCCCCCACATGAAAGCTCCTTCCTAAACGCATCAAGGGGTTAGGTGATGGGTTCAACTGCTGTTGCAGAACCGTATTGAAATTCTCAGATCCGATCATTCCCCTTTTCATTGGGCAAAGAACCTGAATATCGTCAAACTTATGGAAACGGTGAGATTTGGGCAGACGGTTAGAAACTAAGTCAACGATGATACTCAAGACATCTTCTGGATTTTCTGCCTCAACAAATTGAAAATCCCCCCTCGGATTATAAGAAATATCTGGAAATTCCCCCTGGTTAATCCGGTGCGCATTGGTAATGATCAGCGATCCGGCAGCTTGCCTGAAGATTTTTTTCAATTGTGTGACTGCGATCCGCTCTGATTGGATGATATCTTTTAACACATTTCCGGGACCGACACTAGGGAGCTGATCGATATCCCCAATAAAAATAGCACGTGCATCTGAGGGGATGGCTTTGAGTAGGTGATTCATCAGCTGAGTATCGATCATGCTCGCTTCATCGACGATGATCAGATCACAAACAAGAGGATTTTCCTTGTTCCGCGTAAACTTTCCCTTCTTAAAATCAAATTGAAGCAAACTATGGATTGTAAAAGCCTTCTTCCCAGTAATTTCGCTCATCCTCTTAGCAGCTCTTCCCGTTGGCGCTGCCAAAATAATCCGGGTAGTGATCTTTTCAGTGATTGAAAGAATTGCCTTAGTAATCGTACTTTTGCCCGTTCCAGGACCTCCCGTGACAACAAGAACTTTATCCTGTACCCCTTGAGCCACAGCCATTTTTTGCTCTGGAGCAAGTTCAATTTGTAGCTTTTGCTGTACCCATTCGATCGCTTTGTCCACCTGAACAGAGCGGATCCGACAGGCAGATTGCATCAGACGGGCAAGCTCCCTTGCAATCCCAATTTCTGTCAGAAACAACGGCTTAACCCAGATCTTATCTTCTTGTCGCACTAGCTCCTGGCTTTCCACCAGTGCCAAAATCCTCCCTTCAACCAACGCAGTTAAAACCTGCAAGATCTCCACCACCTCTGGAACTAAATCCTTCATCGGATAGCAGACATGCCCCTCACTGCTTAACTCCCATAGCGTGTGTTCAATCCCCGCATCGATCCTGGCAGGGGAGTCAAGAGGGATCCCGAGATTTTGCGCAATCGCATCTGCCGATTTGAACCCAATCCCGTGAATCTCTTTAGCCAGTTGGTAGGGGTTTCCGCGCACCTTTTCGATGCTCCTATCCCCATAAGCCTTAAAAATCTTCTGTGCATAAGAGGGGCTCACCCCATGACCCCGCAAAAAAATCATCACATCGCGGATCGATTGCTGATCCTTCCAGCACATCTTGATCTTATCGACCCGTTTCCCTCCAATACCGCTTACCTCAAATAACCTATCCGGTTCCTTGTCGATCACATCCAATGTATCCAGACCAAAGCACTTGACAATCCGCTCGGCATAGACCGGGCCAATCCCTTTGATCATTCCCGATTCAAGATATTTTTGAATCCCGATCAGATCACTGGGTGCCTGAAGTTCAAACGACTTAACCTCGAACTGCTGTCCATACTCAGGGTGGATCTTCCAATCCCCCTTGCAGCGCATTGTTTCCCCAGGCTGAATCGACGGCATGACACCTACAATGCATGTCAGGTCCTTCTTCTTAGGTTCTTTGAGCCTAGCGACCGTAAACCCTTTTTCGCTCTCAGCAAAAACGATCGTCTCGATATAGCCGTAGATCTCTTCCATGATTTTCCCTCTAATGAGAGGAGCATAACCCTTTACCTGATAAATTTAAAAAGTTAAAATGTGCTCCAGGCTACTAGTTTTCCAACTAGCGGATCAAAAAGCAATTGCTGGAAAATTAAGGTTTTGATTAAGATGGCAGATTCTATTCCGGGTTAGCTCAGCGGTAGAGCAGTGGACTGTTAATCCATTGGTCGCAAGTTCGAATCTTGCACCCGGAGTTTCCCTATCGATAAGGCAATGATAGCCTGTCAAAATTCAGGGCAGTCTAAAAACGACCATTTCGATGACATCACCAAAATGGTCAAATTAGGCTCTGGAAGCGAAAGGGAGATACCCGATATCATGCTTTCTCGCTATGTCTGTTATCTCAATGAAAATCCCGATGTGCTTCCTCCGTTAATTACACAATAGGAGTTTTTTATGGCTTATATACCGGTGCTACTTCAAACGCACCTGTAATTTTTGTTTTAACGCGACCATTTTTCCTTTCCCCAAACAGGGACATTATTCGAAGTAATAAGACCCTGTTTGGGGAAAGGGAAAAGGGGGCCGTTAAAACAGAAATTACA
>CAJCHM010000054.1 GCA_903970255.1 Acidobacteriota bacterium | reverse complement strand
TTGGCCTGCAGGGACGAGCGAGACAAAATCAGATCTAACTGACCGACGAAGTCAATAGCGCTAGCTATTGATGAGGAGGAAGTTAGATCTGATGAAGTCGCAGCCGTCATCTGCAGGCTAAATTTAGTCCAAACTCCAGTGATGATTATGATGTCGATATAACCTATTGGGCATTAGGGGTCCTGCGAAAAACTCCCTGGGCAGCAAAAGCGCGCATTTGGGCACGAATGGAGTTTTGCAATTTCCTCATATTGCTCTATGAAGCATAATACCTTCTTTTTTCAGAGGGGAATTTGCCTATGAGCTCTCAGGAACATCTCATTGTCTCTATTGACCATTTGAACCCACGGGGTTGGGGGATTGCCCCCCATGTTCCTGCGCCTCCCTCTGCTCCTGGCAAGGTTGAGGTGGTCGGAGGGCTCCCGGGTGATGAACTTTCGGTGCGCCTTTCGAAGAAGCGGAAGGGTAAATGGCGCGGAGATCAGTCCCAGGTGATTAAGCCTTCCCCCTTGCGCGTTGTGCCACGCTGCAGCCATGTGCCCCTGTGTGGTGGGTGCACCTGGCAGCAGATGGACTATAGGGCGCAGTGGGAGGAAAAACAGCGGAGGATAGAAAAAATCTTTGCTCCTTTTTTGGGATCTTCTTCTGTAGAGCTGATGCCGATCATTCCAAGCGCAGATCCGTGGCGCTATCGGAATAAAATGGAATTTTCCTTTTCACAGAACCGCGCCGGGGAAAAGTTTTTAGGGCTAATCATTGCCGGCAGCCGGGGACATGTGCTCAATCTTACGGAGTGCCATCTGGTCTCTGAGTGGTTTATAAAATTGCTAGAGGATGTGCGGATCTGGTGGCAGCAAAGCGGCCTGGATGCTTATCGAATGAATAATACGGGCGCACTGAGAACTCTTGTGGTCAGGGAAGGGAAGAGAACTGGAGATAAGCTTGTGATGCTGACTGTCTCTGGCAACCCCGAATATCCGATCCGCCCTGAGCAGCTTAAAAATTTTATAGAGGCCGTTAAGGGGAGTGTGCCTGCCGAACAGCTTGCTCGTTTAAGCATTTTTTTGCGGGTGCAGCAGATTCATAAAGGATCGCCGACGCAATTTTTCGAAATGCATTTGTATGGTCCAGATCACATTTTGGAAAAGATGATTTTGAATCTGGACAAACCCTTCGAATTGTATTTTAAGATCAGTCCCACCTCTTTTTTTCAACCCAACACTCTCCAGGCTGAAAAACTTTATTCTGCAGCCCTGAAGCTGATCTCTTTTCCTAAAAAACATGTGCTCGATCTTTATGCAGGGACGGCAACCCTTGGGATGGCAATGGCAGCTGTAGCAGAAAAGGTAACTTCCATCGAGATCAACCCACATGCTTGTTTTGATGCAGAGAGTAATAAAGAATTGAACCAGTTTTCCAATCTTGAGGTTTTATGCGGAGATGTGGGTCAAAAGTTAGATAGCTTGCGCAAACGCCCCGATTTTACTCCGCCGGATCTTGTCGTTATCGACCCTCCGAGAACTGGGTTAGATGCAGCGGCAATCGCGCATCTCAAAGCTCTTATGCCGGAGGAGATTCTTTATATCTCATGTAATCCCCAAACGCAGGCAGATAATATTCAGGAGCTTATTTTGGCCGGATATCGTTTGGTTAAGCTGCAGCCGCTCGATCAGTTTCCCCATACTCCCCATATTGAAAATATCGCTTTACTTAAAGTGGGCGGGTGATCTTTTTTTACTTGATTTTCCCAGGTAAATTAAGGCAAGCTTGAATCATGCTTTAAATAAATTTTGAAAAAGGATGGTAACATGAAAAAATCTCTATCAATGCTTGCTGGAGCAGCATTACTAATGGCTTCAAATCCGCTTTTTGCTGAAGGGGAAGCTGCACCTGCAACCGGACAGGGCGGAGGATTATCCCAAACTCTGATCATGATCGCAGTTGCTCTTGTTTTCTTCTATTTTATCCTCTGGCGACCAGAGCAAAAAAGACGCAAGCAGATGGAAACAGTGCGCAGCTCTATGAAAAAAGGGGATCGGATCACAGCAATGGGGATCGTTGGAACTGTCGTTAAAGTGCAAGAGACTACTGTCATTGTCTCTCTTTATGAGGGGGCAAAGATGGAAATCCTTAAAGCGGCAATCACTGATGTTCAGCCAGGAGCTGGTGACAAAGTGGAAAAAGTTGTTCAGCCAACCGAAACGCATTAATTTTGATTTCCCTCGACCCTGATTTTTCCTTGAGAAACATCGGAATCGGGGGAAACTTCTTTTTTCTAATCCTTTGATCGCACATGTTTAAAATTCTCTGTTTCTTGATGGGATGCAGTGCTCTTGTATCTGCTGTGCCGCTCCAAGCGTCTTTGGAAAAAACCCCTTCAGTTCTTTATCTGACCTGGATGCATGACCCGACTACGACAATGACCGTGCAGTGGCATACGGGAAAGGAAGATCCCTTCTCTGAGGTCATGTACCGAAAGGAAGGGCAGGGGCAATGGGCGTACAAAAGCGGCATCTATGCCCAAATTCCTGACACCAATTTTTCCGTGCATACCGTAGAACTGGATGCATTGGAGCCAGATACTGAATATCTCTTTTGCCTTAAGGGAAAAGAAGGGGAATTTAGATTCCGCACTTTGCCAACCTCTTTGTCACGGCCTATGAAGTTTGTTATTGGTGGCGATGCTTACCGCTACCTATCTACTTTTCGTAAGATGAATGCACAGATTGCATCTCAGGATCCCGATTTTGTTGTGGTAGGGGGGGATATCGCATACACCAATGGTTGTACAATCGGCTTTTTGCAGGGAAAGGGGTGGCAGATGCAGCGTTGGCGCACTTTTTTAAAAGAATGGAAATCACAAATGACTACAGCGGATGGGAGGATGATTCCGATGATGGTGGTTCTTGGCAACCACGATATTCGCGGATCGGCCCTAAAACCTAAATCGGTGGATATTCTTTTTTATGAGTTGTTTGCCCTGCAAGAAAAAGGGGTGTCCTACCGCGCGTTTAATGTGGGGGATTACTTGAGTTTGTTTTTGCTCGATACTGGGCATAGTTATCAGATCGAAGGACAGCAGACGCAGTGGTTAGAGAAAGCTCTTTCAAGGAGAGAAAATGCCAGCTACAAGATGGCAGTCTATCACATTGCCGCCTATCCTTCTGTCTATCCTTATGAAGGAGAGACACCAACGACAATTCGCTCTGCGTGGTCTCCTCTTTTTGAAAGGTACCATCTCCAAGTTGCTTTCGAGCATCATAACCATGCCTATAAGCGCACCTATCCATTGAAGGCTGAAAAGATCGACCCTGATGGGGTGATCTATATGGGGGATGGTTCTTGGGGGGTAACCCCCAGAAATCCAAAAAAATTGTGGTACCTACATAAAACGGCAAAAACCAATGCAGTCTGTCTTGTTACCTTACATTCCGATAGGAGTACCGTAGACGCTTTGAACATTAAGGGGGAAGTGATCGACTCTGTCACCCTTTATCCCACAGGAGCAATGGTGTCTTGGAACGGGGAGTGTTTGATGCAGCAGTAACTTTTGCGTCATTTTAGGGAGAATATTGACTTGCTTTTCTGATCCTGGTTTGGATAAGGTGCGAATGATTTCGCACCTTAAAGTTTGTTTGGAATTTTACGCTTTATCGATCAAGTCGTGAGCTTTATCTTTGGTTTTTTCTTTGGCATCAAGAGCTTTATCTTTGACGTTATCGACAATCTCTTTCCCTTTTTCTTTGGCATCATGAGCTTTATCTTTGACGTTATCGACAATCTCTTTGCCCTTTTCTTTGGCTTCATGAGCTTTGTCTTTGACGTTATCGACAATCTCTTTGCTCTTTTCTTTGGCTTGATGAGCTTTGTCTTTGACGTCATCGACAATCTCTTTGCTCTTTTCTTTAGCTTTGTCTAATTTTTCGCCAATTTTTTCACATTGCTCTTTGCAGCTCTTGGCCCAAGCTCCATTATTTAGTCCCAGAAAGGGGGTGAGAAATATGAGCATAATAATTTTTGAATTGAATTTCATAAGAACCTCGATTAAATGGGTGTTTTTTACTACATACTTTCAAGTATCTTGATTTGTAGTCTTTTCCCATAAGAAGCATCCTATACGGCAAGCGATAGAAGAGCAAGACAATAGTGGTGGGGAAGTATACCCAAACAACTTGAAAAAGCGGTTTTTTGAGCGCGTCAAAGGCCCGCGGTTCGACGATGGTAAGTCGGTCAACATGGATTCCATTTGCGATTTTCGAACTCTCAGGTTTGATGCAAAAGGAAGGAGTCGAAGAGTTTTTTTCACATGAATTTTGCCATCTTCTCAAGGATTTGGTTGGAGCGCGCAATAAACTGAGAAAGCGCGTTTTGCTCAAGCTCACGTTGAGAAAGGAGAGATAATTCATAGAGATGATGGACTATATCCTCTGCCAGCTCTGCGTCTTTTTCTTTCAAATTGTAGATCGATTGAATCAGCGGGCTATTGGTGTTGACGACAAAGGTGCGTTTGTCGGCAAGTCCAGGGGGGAGTTGTTGCTGAGCCAGCGCCATCGTCTCGCGCATCCGCCGCATCTCCTCATCGACAATCAGCAGTGCTGGAACCGAGTCGTTGTGCAGACTTTTTGCTTCGACGGTAACTTGGGTTTTTCCTAATTTGGAGCGAATAAAATCAGCGATTTTAAAGCTTTCTGTTTTCCCCTCTGCATCTAGGAGGGTTTTTTCCCGATTTGCATCTAGGATTGTCTCATCGAGGGCGCCATCGATCCTTTGGAATTTGACATCATCGAGTTTTCTTTCAAGAAGGGTAATGACTGGGGTATCGACAACAGATGAGGCAATTAAAATTTCGATCTCTTTTTGTTTGTAGAGGTCAACGAGATGGCTTTGCTTTTGATCTTCTGTAGTATAGAAGACCTTTCCTTTATGAGAGTTCTCATGTCTTTCTAAGTAGTCAGCAATTGTCGTCCATTCATTGGCTAAATTTTTCCAAACAAGGAAATCTTTGGAGCGTTCATAGAATTTATCATCTTGCAGAATCCCCAACTTGATGATCATTTCGATGTCAGGCCAGAAGGTGAGGAATTTTTCCCGCTCAGATGTATAGAGCGATGAGAGGCGGTCGGAGACCTTTTTTGAGATGTGCTGGGAAAGCTGCCTTACCGTGCGATCCATCTGAAGTGTGCTGCGGGAGACATTTAATGGAATATCAGGGCTATCGATGGCCCCGCGCAGGACCATCAGGTAATCAGGGATCAAATCTTTACAGTTATCGGAAACAAACACGCGGTTGCAGAAGAGCTTGATGGTATTTTCATTCCATTCAAAGCGGCGTGTGATTTTGGGGAAGTAGAGGATCCCTTGCAGATGAAAAGGGTAGTCGACATTCAGATGGATCCAGAAAATGGGATCGGGTTCCATGGGATAGAGCCCTCTGTAGAAGTCGAGATATTCCGTCTCTGTGCAATCAGAGGGGTTTTTGAGCCAAAGCGGTTGTTTCTTATTGATCCGATTGCCATTGAGGTGAATAGGGAATGGGAGAAAAGCACAATACTGTTGCAGAATCTGGCGCAGTTTCGACTCTTCGAGGAACTCATCATTTTCTTTATCGACAAAAAGGGTGATTTGGGTCCCTCTGGATCCTCTCGAGCCAGCTTCTAGTGTATAGGTAGAGGAGCCATCGCAAGACCAAAGTGCAGCGGTTTCCCCTGCTCGGTAAGAAAGGGTATCGATTGTGACTTTTTCTGCGACCATATAGGAGGAGTAGAACCCAAGGCCAAAGTGGCCGATGATCTGGTCTTTTTCATTTTGAGAGCTGTATTTTCCAATAAACTCCTCTGCTCCGGAAAAGGCAACCTGAGCAATATATTTCTCCACCTCTTCTGCACTCATCCCGATCCCGTTGTCGGTAAATGTCAGAGTGCGGGCATCTTTGTCGATCAGGATATCGATGAAAAACTCCTCGTCGGCAGTGGTAAGCTCGCCATGATCGCGCAGGACTCTGCATTTCTGGATGGCATCGCAGGCATTCGAGACCAGCTCGCGAACAAAGATATCCTTGTCGGAGTAAAGCCATTTTTTGATAATGGGAAGAATATTTTCAGTGTGGATCTTTAAAGTCCCTGTTGTCATAGCGTCCTCTTAAGGTTTTTTGGTCCAGAGAATACCCAAAAAAGAGTTTGGATGCAATAGCCTGTTGTTGTCCTTTAAAAAAAGAATGTGAAATTGTATTTTGAGGCATTGGGGATGATTCACGCCGATAGCCCGCTCTTTGAACAATGAAATAGGTCGATCATTATGCGTATTTTTGTCGCACAGCTCAATCCCACAGTTGGAGATATGGAAGGCAACACGCACAAAATGATTCAAGCTCTTGATCGCGCCCGCACAAAACAGGCTGATATTGTTCTTTTCCCCGAACTCACCCTTTGCGGCTATCCACCTGAGGATCTGTTGCTCCATCAGTCGTTTATTGATGCGCAAGAGATGTATTTGGAAAAGATCATTCGCGCCTCTGCACGCCTGATGGTTTTTGTAGGGGTTGTCAGACGCAATACCTCAAATGGAGAAAAACCGATTTTTAATAGTGCAGCTGTCATTTACGATGGAGAGCTGTTGGGTTTTGAGGATAAGCGCTTACTTCCTACCTATGATGTTTTTGATGAGAGAAGATATTTTGAACCTGGAGGATCTGTTCAAATATGGGAGCTCAAAGGAAAACGGATTGGAGTGTTGATTTGTGAAGATATTTGGCAGCATGCAGGCTATGTGGGCAACACGCAGTATGCCCGAGATCCTGTGCTTGATTTGCTCCCTTTAAAACCTGATGTTGTTTTAAACCTCTCCGCATCTCCCTATCAGTTTCAAAAACCAGATATGCGGGTTCAGGTTTGCTCTAAATGCGCTAAAACGCTGCAATGCCCTGTGATTTTGTGCTGCCAAGTTGGGGCAAATGATCAGTTGGTTTTTGATGGCTATAGTGTCTATGTCGATGAAGAAGGGCGCCTGCGCCAGATCGGCAAAGGGTTTGCAGAAGATGATATGATTGTCGACCTTAATGCCGCTGCTTGCCCCTGTCCTTTCACCTATGATCCTATGAAGGACCTCTACCAAGCGCTAGTTCTTGGAGTGCATGATTATTTTTATAAGTCAGGATTTAAGAAGGGATGTTTGGGGCTCTCTGGCGGGATTGATTCTGCTCTTGTTGCATGCATCGCAGTAGATGCCCTCGGCAAAGAAAATGTTCTTGCAGTGGGCATGCCCTCTCGTTACAGCTCAGAGGGAAGTATTACCGATTCTGAACAGCTTGCAAAGAATTTGGGGATCGAAATGTGGGAGATTCCCATCGAAAAGCCATTTGAGACATTTCTTGAGTTATTAAATCCCTTTTTTGAAGGAAAAGCTCCCGATGTCACAGAGGAGAATATGCAGGCGCGTATTCGTGGAACCCTCTTGATGGCGATCTCCAACAAATGCGGCCACATCATTTTAAGTACGGGAAATAAATCGGAGATGGGGATGGGTTATTGCACCCTTTACGGAGATATGTGCGGGGGATTGAGTGTAATTTCTGATGTGACCAAACGACAGGTATATGCATTGTGCAAATGGATTAATCGCGATCATGAAGTTATTCCACTATCAGTTATTGAAAAAGTCCCCTCAGCTGAGCTACGTCCTAACCAGAAAGATAGTGACACGCTCCCTCCTTATGAAATCGTGGATCGGGTATTGCAGGGTTATGTTGAGGAGTATTTATCCCCTGAGGAAATTTCTGAGAAGTATGATGTGCCAGTTGAAGTTGCATTCGATCTTGTTCGTAGGGTGCACCGCGCTGAATACAAACGGCGCCAAGCAGCTCCGGGCATCCGCGTGAGCAAAAAGGCATTCCGCGTAGGACGGCACTACCCGATTGTTCAGGGCTGGGTGTAATAATCCTAGAAACGGCAGTTGGAGACGGCAAATTGACGCAACCTTTTAATTCAGAATCGTTTCCAACAGGGGGCCTCTTCACCATTTGGGAATGTGGGCCCCCTGTTGGAAACGATTCTAAATTAAAATCTTGCATCACTTTGCCATCTCGAACTGCCGTTTCTAGGATAATGCCATCTCAAATCATCCTTGATCGGCTTGGAATGGATCACAAAAACAAAAAAAGATTACGTTGTTTTTTGGAAAAAAGTAAAGTTTTTACTAATGATCTTTGCTTGAGTTTATAAATGATCGTTTTATAGCCAGTAAGGGTCAGTTGTAAAAAACAAGACCTGAACTTTTATATGACCGAGCGTGCTATGAAAAGATTTTTTTCCCAATGTTTTGCAACTTTTTCATCGCTTTTTTTCATTGGATTTTCCAATACTGCATCTGCAGAGTGCTGTAAGCAGCATGATTCCGTGATTGAAAGCAGCAATGAGAAGTGTTATCTGATTCCGGGTTCTCTGTTGATGGATGAGAACAAATTGTATGTGAAATTTAATGAAACTCTTTTTCCTGTTAGTAATGTCTCTGTAGATGGACAAGGCGTATATGTACTTGCCAATGATTTGGTTGATTCTAAGAAAGTTGCCAATTGTCCAGTGGGGCATCCAAATCCACCATGGCTTTTAGTATGTATGGTATGTGGAAGACCGCTTTACTAATGAGGTTCAAAGGCGGATTTTTTTATGAATGAAATTGATCCGCCTTTTATGTCCCGATCGAAGTGTAATAAAAAATCACGTGATTTAAGCATCATCTTAACATCGATCTTATTTTTTTCTGTTGTTTTTGTAATTTTCTATAAGCTTGAAACCGACTCGCTATTTAATAAACTTTCGAAGGAGGATAGACTTGCCATAGAGCCTCTGCTAAAGGATTTAGTTCTTAACAACCATTTTGGGTATGTATTAGCTGGAGAAAAACCTGTCGCATTTACTGCGTATTTTCAACAGATGCGATTTGAAAATGTGTTATTTATTAAAAATTTTCGATCAATAAATGTTGAGCAATCTTGGAAAGCTCTCGAAAAAATTCGTTCGAAATTAAATTCCGAGAACTTTTTATTAACTAAAAAAGAATATAATTTCTTTGATTTTAAGGGGAGCAATCAAGAGTGTGTTGATATTGTTAATGTAATAACAATTATTAACAAAAAACTTTTTCTTTGCACCGTTCAAGAGCATCTCGCTTGTTTTAAAAAAGCACTCGGAGATTGGGTAACCCCAGAAAAACTTTTGCTGAAAGTTTCAGAATCAACAATAAGTTTATTTGAAGTGCTTGATAAAAATGAAGGGTTATTCGGCATATTGCTGGGTTATGGCAAAAATAATGCATTTGCATTTAAAAGATATTTAGAACTTGCCCATTGTGTTGATCCGCTTTTTTATGAAGCTGCTCCTTTTTGTTCTTTGCAAACAATCAAACCCTCTTTAGGGTTTTCTTGTTTAGAAGAAGAGTATGCATATTTTCAAGAGCAGTTGCTGCTTTTTGATTTACAATTTCCCTTCTCTGTTTTTTTGCCTCCAGCATTTAGAGTCTTAAAGGATGATGAAGAAACTTCAATTCTCAAGGAAAAGTATCGCAAGGCTCATCGTCGTCTAATGAAAACGTATCAAGGAAAAGATTTTCTGGAAGTTACTTTAAAACAGTTTATCGCTGATTAACTATAGCACTATCAATATATACCTGTGCTACTTCAAACGTACGTGTAATTTCTGTTTTAACGGCCCCCTTTTCCCTTTCCCCAAACAGGGTCTTATTACTTCGAATAATGTCCCTGTTTGGGGAAAGGAAAAATGGTCGCGTTAAAACAAAAATTACAGGTGCGTTTGAAGTAGCACCGGTATA
>CAJCHM010000053.1 GCA_903970255.1 Acidobacteriota bacterium | reverse complement strand
TTTTCCCAGATAGCATCCCCCAGGCAGGGGGATGCTATCTGGGAAAAGCGCCCCGCTCCAATGGCTAAAGTCCAGTCTTAAGAGAGCATGATAAAGATTTTACATTTCAAGGAATAGAAAAAAAATTAACTGCCACGCTTTTGCTACTTTCCGAAAGATGGTGTCAAAAATGCTATTGTTTTTCTTCCCTGAAGTGAGGCATCCTGCATAACAGAACAGGTTTGGTTGTAGATTGTATGCAAACCCTTCTTGAAACACATTTTGCAAATTATTAATGACCTCTATGATCAACCGTTTTATTCTCCTATTCATTTTGTGCGCAGCAACAGAGGTTCACTGCGATGATCTCTGTGACATGAATCACGCTAGCTTTAGCATCTATGCTCTCGACTGCAATACAGGCAAAGTCATCTGCGATAAGAATAGCAGTTTGAGCCTGATACCTGCATCCTGCCTGAAGATTGCAACAACAGGTGCTGCCCTTCATCTATTGGGACCCCAACACCGCTTTGAAACTGTTCTTGAATATGATGGGTCAATCGACTCTTCAAAAACGCTGCATGGGAATGTCTATATCAGAGGTGGGGGCGATCCTTGCTTAGGTTCTGATAGGATTGCAGGTAACCCTTCTTGGAAGCAACAGATTCAACTCTGGGCAGATGCCATTCAAAACTTAAAAATTCAACGGATCGAAGGGAAACTCATTGCAGATACAACAAGATGGGAGCAAGCACTTGCGCCTGCGAGTTGGTCATGGGAGGATTTGGGAAATTACTATGGCGCCGGGGCTTGTGCGCTATCGTTTCATGAGAATTCCTACTCCCTTTTTTTTAAGCCGGGCAGCAAAGTGGGTGAGGATGCACAGATTATCCGTACCGACCCTCCTCTTCCTATGATGACTTTTAAAAATGAAGTGAAGACAGGAGCTGTTGGATCAGGCGATTGCGCATGCATTTTTGGATCTGAATTTTCCCTAAAACAGTTCATTAGAGGGACCATTCCAGCAGCTGTCAAAGAGTTTGCAATCAGAGGCGCTATTCCAGATCCTGCTGGGTGCTGTGCCCAGTTACTCACTGAGGAACTTCAAGCAAGGGGGATCGCGTTCCAAGGAGAGGAGATAGATTGTGGTCCAAAAATTGCATTCCATCAAACAAACTCCCCCGCTGTTGCAGACATTGTCCACTGGGCCAATCAAAGGAGCATCAACCTCTTTGCTGAGCACCTATTAAAAAGAATGGGAGAGATAGCCTATAACCAAGGGACAACAGATGCGGGGATTAGGGCAGTCACTAATTTTTGGAAATCACAGGGAATAGACTTGAGCGGACTTAACATGGTCGATGGCTCAGGACTCTCCAGAAAAAATCTGATGACGACAAAACAACTGGTTGAAATCCTCTTAAAAATGAAAAAGTCCGATTTTTTTCCGCTATTTCTTGATTCTCTTCCCCAAAAAGAGGGGGTCGCAATCAGAGCCAAAGGCGGGTCGATGTCCCTCATCAGAGGGTGTGCCGGCTATGCAGGCGATGTTGCCTTTGCCATCTTGATCAACCAGTGCTCAGATCCCAAAATGATGAACGAGAAAATTAATGCTTTTCTTACCCGGTTAACTACGATGAACAACTAGGGATCCGGATGCTTGCATCACCGGCATCACCTCCACTGTGTTAATGTTAACGTGCCGCGGGAGGCTGTGACAAAAATAAATCACCTCGGCGATATCTTCTGGTGTAAGTGGTTTTGTATTTTCATACACCTTGGCCGCTCGCGTTGTATCACCGCGAAAACGGATATCGGAAAATTCCGTCTCCCCGACAAGACCTGGTTCGATGCAACTGACACGCACGTGGGTGCCAATGAGATCTGCCCTTAAGTTAAAGGAAAATTGCCGCACAAAAGCTTTAGTAGCTCCATAAACATTGCCTCCAGGATAAGGGTAACGTGCAGCGACAGAACCCAAATTAATCACATGACCCGAATCGAGCTTGACCATGGAAGGTAATACGGCCCGCGTGCAATAAAGCAGCCCTTTAATGTTGGTATCGATACACTGATCCCATTCTTCGATTTTTCCCTGATAAGCTGGCTCAAGACCAAAACCCAATCCGGCATTATTGACTAAAATATCAATGGATCCATGCTCTTGCTCAATTTTTTGAAAAGTAGCAGCGACATCATCGGAGGAACACACATCGAGTTTGTAAACAAAGCTCTCTGTTTTCAATTCTTCTTGCAGCTGTATAAGTCGGTCCAGCCGCCGCGCTGTTAGAGCCAATCTATACCCCTCTTTGGCAAATCGGCGCGCCGT
Organism: Acidobacteriota bacterium; assembly: GCA_903970255.1. Classification (GTDB taxonomy): domain Bacteria; phylum Chlamydiota; class Chlamydiia; order Chlamydiales; family Rhabdochlamydiaceae; genus CAJCIW01. Next base: position 15,323 of record CAJCHM010000053.1, on the reverse strand, counting down.
TGCAGCGCCGATCCCAGCAGAGGCGCCTGTGATCACAACAAGGGGAGATTTTCTAGAATTTGTCATAAATTTATTAATGATTTATTTGAGAAAGGCGATCCAGTTCTGCTATACCCCGATCCCCTTCCCTTACCCTTTTTCTGAATGAGTCCTTTTTTAACAAGAGCATTGAGTTTTCGACCCGCAGTTGGACGAGTCAGACGAAGATGACTCATCACAATAGAGATATTGACCTCAGCCATTTTTTCAAATAGATCCATAATAAGTCTCAACTCATCAACTTCTTCTACTTTTGCCCCTACTCGAGGGAGAATGCATTTTACAAAACCCTCCCCTTCAATCACTAAAGGTGTTTTTAATCCCCAATTTTTATAACTTTTGAAAATTGTTATCAATCCAGAACCAATTTTTTCAATATAATTAGCTTCACGAAAAACTTTGCAAATAGCAATATTCCTAATATAGCTAAATCCTGATTGCAGATTATTAACAATTGTAGGATTGGGAAATATACCCGGACTAAAAAATTCAATGCGGTCTCGATAAATCGCTATTTTACTGGGACTACTATAGTGATAATTCCTATGGACAACCAGGTTAAGGAGAGCTTCACGAATCGCCTCAGCTGGAATTTCAAGTTTTTCTTCACGTCGAGGTCCCTTAATCATAAATGATTTCGACAGACGACTCAGTATAAATTCATAAGCAGTTTCAAACTGTTCAAACAAAGTTCCTACACAATCGATCGAAGCAATCGCTTCTCGCCCTTCAACTCCTTTAAAATGGGAACAAATAATCATTGCCTCACTAAAAAAATGCTGTGGATGTTTTCCAAAGAGAAGGATACCAGCAGTTGTTGCATAGGTATGTGTATGTTCTTGAGTAATCAAATAATACGATAGCAGAGCATCTTTAGTGACTTCTTTAGAATCTCTATCTTTTCTTCTCTCTAAGAATTCTTTAATTTTTTTGCGATCCAAATCGTCTTCATTTGTTCGATAGACAGGCATGCAGTCAAAAGATTTACCATGAGATTGCCATTTAAGCTCTTCAATCAAATCAACTGTTGCTCTCACAGTGGATCGCCCGAGTCGAATATAGGTTCCTTTTTCTAACCCTTCCTGCTTCCGATAATACGGTTTGTTTGAGCCCGAAGAGACCTCAATGATAAGAAGGGTCTTCCCCTCAATTGTTTGGGTATAGACATCTGGTAAGATAGGCGGAGTTGAAGCTGTGTAAATAGAATGATTTAGATATTCAATTGCACCAGCTGCTTCCTTTTCCGGAATACCAACAATAGTACCGTCATCTGCTACCCCAACAATCAATCTGCCCCCATTTTGATTCGAAAATCCAATGATCGTTTTTACAATCTGATCATTTTTCGGCAGAGCTCTTTTCAACTCTAATGTTGAGGACTCAATTTCAGGGTACTTCATCTTGATCTCCCTGTGGATTGACTCAATGATACAATAATGAGACAATTGAGTCAATTCGCAAAAAAAATCGCCTCAATTGTCTCATATTAACTCACTTGAGTCAACTTACTCTATTTATAATCAATGAGTTAAGAAAATGAGCTAAATGAATCCCGACTTGCCCAGGCGCCATTTGACAGCAGCGATGGTCAAGGGAACAAGGGATCCTTCTGTGCGTTTACGTAGCACTCTGGCTGCCTCTTTGATCGTTGCACCAGAACCTGTGTAATCATCCAGAAGCAGCAAAGGTCCCGCCGGAACGATGAGATTCTCATTGAGCTGCATTTTATCCTGAACGTTATACTGTCTTTGGTCATTATTGAGAAGCTCCCCTTGCCGCTTGTCTGGAGGGTTTTTCCATACAAGAAGATCGGTGAGCAGATGCACTTGTAAATGCTCTGCAATTGCTTTTGCAACACTCTCCCTGGACTTCCAAGTGTTCGAGGGAATAGAAACAATGGCTTGGATGGCATACTGAGAGCTCAGAGCTGAAGCGGCACTTTTAAGCAATTTCAAAAGCTCTTCTTCAATCTCATCAGATTGAACTCGTTGCCTCATAAAGTGGTTGAAAAGAGAGGAGCGCAGCTTTCCATCGAGCACACTGATTCCGGCAGAGATCCGATAGGTTCTCACCTCTGCAATGGGAACCGTCCTTCTAAGGAGCCACTCTTCTGATTGGGAAAGGGTTTGTTCCGAGATATCGGGGCGCTCAATTTTATTCAGGCAAATATCGCAATGGCCGCAGGGTTTAGGATTTTCATCTCCGAGTGCATCTCTTAAAACCGCCATGCGACATAAATCAGTTAGCTCAGCGTATCCGATCATTTTCTCTAATTCTTGTATTTTAACCTGGTACTGAGTGGTGTATCGACTCAAATCCAAAGGAGTTTCTTGTGTTTCTAATTGGTAGACTTGAGAGCCTTTTACGCTTTGCTTTTTTAAATACTGCTGATCCTTTAATTCGGCCATGACGACAGCAACGCGTGTAGGATGCAACCCGGTTATTCGCTTGATCTTGGTTAAATTGGGAGGCTCCTCTGAGGTGCGCACAGCCTGACATACTTTTTCGAAATCTTGTATTGATGGCAAGGCTGACTCGATGAAATACTCTTGGATCTTTCTATCGGCGGGATCATAAAGGAGGATCCCTTGCGCCGCTTGCCCATCGCGACCACATCTTCCCACTTCTTGATAGTAAGCTGTGATCGATCCTGGAATATCAAAATGGATGATAAACCTTAAATTCCCCTTATCGATCCCCATACCAAGGGCAGTTGTCGCTGCAACGACCTTGTATTCATCTTGAGAAAATGCAGTTTGGATGTTTCGCTTCTCCTCAGAACCCAATCCCGCGTGGTAGGCAATAATGGAAATCCCTTCATTTTGGAGGTATTCTGCGACAAGTTCAGTATTTTCCCGCGTCGAACAATAGATAACGCCAGAACCCTGGCAGCGCTCAAGGAGTATTTTACAAAGGGAGAGCTTTGATGCAACTCCAGAGGCGACAATGGCAGAGAGCTCAATATTGGGCCGGTTCATACTCTCGCGCATCACTTGCACTTTTCTGGAAGGGCAGGAGAGTTGCTGCCCAATGTCCCTCTCCACTCTGGCATCAGCAGTGGCTGTCAATCCTAGAATTTTGATCTCTGGATTCATTTCCTCTACTGCACGAATGAAATGGAGAATCTGGCGATAGCTTGGCCTAAAGTCATGGCCCCATGTTGAAATGCAATGCGCTTCATCGACCACGATGAGTGGAACTTTTAAATGCAGCAAAAAGTCAAACCGATCTATGTGATCGAGCTGTTCGGGAGAGATAAATAACACCTGGATCTGCCCATGGAGAGCCATTTGACGCGCGATTGCATTTTCCTCATCGGTTTGATCGCTATTGATCGAGGCCGATCGAATCTGAAACCTACGATTCAACTGCTCAATTTGATCGCGCATCAATGCAAGCAAAGGGGAGATCACAAGGGTCACACCATTGAGTAGACACGAGGGAAGCTGATAAAGGAGGGATTTGCCATGGCCGGTGGGCTGGATGCAAAGAAGGCGTTGATCCTCGATCAGAGCTGTGATTGCTTCTAACTGGCCTGGCCGAAATTGATTAAACCCAAAGCGCTGTTGCAGTACGGTAAGTAGCAGGTCTTTGGTAATCATCAAAATCCTCCGGCCAGAGAGGGAATTGCACGGATCATAAATTCATAACCAGTTGTAGTAACTTATAGCCATTTATAGCAGAAATTGGCTATAAGTTACTACAACTTATGTAAAATTTTAGTTGTACCCAAACAACTTTACAGGACAGGGCCTTTTAATTAAAAATACTTTACAGTCCATACATCCTTTATCCTTAACATCGGAAAATAGCAACTACTTTTCTACTGGACTTGTGCTAGTCTTATGGCACGATGGTCTATCAGATATTTCGCGGCAAGGTTAAGCGCAGCAGTTATTGAGCTGACCAGACTTGTATTCCAGAATACAAGTCCGGAGAAAAAATCGTTCTCATTTTTTTTTGTTATTTGCAATCAGCGCGTCGATCTTATAGAATCGCCGGTTAAATTCAACTAGGTGAGATTCCCTCATCATCACTTCAGCTAACTCTTCTTGTGCAGTCCATGCACCATTTACCGTAATTACTTTCCGGAAGTATAATGGAACATATTGACCCCCTGACCCTTACAAAGCAGATAAATTTAAGGTGTTTTGGAGAGGTGTGGTGTGTTAGCGTTAAGTAGAAATGTCACCCTTTCGGGTTAATTAGAAATGTCATCTTTTTCAAAAAATAATTGACATTTCTAATTAACGCTAACACATTAAAATTATAATTTTAGGCGCAAAATAGAAATGTCGTAGTCCTGCTAAATAGAAATGCCACAATGACAAATTAATATTTTAGTTATAAAAATGCTAATCCCAACAAAACCAGGAGGCTGGCATGGGTCAGGGGCTTTATATGACAAAAACAGAGGAGTTTAAGGCAAATATCTGCTCGGAAATTATGGATCAACCAAAACTAAAAGGAATGATCCCGCAGAGCGTTGTAACAATCACAAGAGAAAAGAGGAACATCTTGCGGGCCCAAATCCGATCGTTGGGAGCTTTGAACCCTTTGATGGCATACAGGAGCCACCCGATTCCAAGGGCTGCAGCGAGCCAAAAATAAACCATTCCCGTTAAGCCAAAGAATGTCAGAGAGAGCGCAGAGACTAGAAAAGCTGCTGTATAGAGCAGCATGTGAATTTTTGTTTTGCGTATCCCCTCTTTAACAGGCAGCACCGGGATCAATGCCGCTGCATATTCCTCTAAACGGTAGAGCGCGATCGCATAAAAATGGGGCATCTGCCAAAGGACGATCATCACAAATAATAAAAATGCACTTAAGTCGAGTTGATTGCTAACGGCGCAATAACCAATAACAGGTGGGGTTGCGCCTGCGATACTGCCAATTAGAGTTCCTGAGGAAGTGCGGTATTTTAAAAAGCTATATAAAGCCACATAAACGACCCAACCAAAGAGGGCTACGCCGACGGTAAGAAAATTGATACAAAAAGCTAAAAGAAAGGCCCCTGATAAACCAAGAATACTGGCAAAGACAAGTGCGCTTTGCGGAGCTATTTTTCCTATTGCAAGCGCTCTATTTTGTGTCCTTGCCATCTTTTGATCTGCATTCCGATCGATATAATTATTGAAAGTGCAGCCTGATGCGATGATGAGGGACAATCCCAGGAGTGTAATAAAAAACATTCCAATATTGAAATGTCCTCTAGATGCCAATCCAAACCCTCCAATGGCAGTCACTACATTACCGAAAATAATGCCGGGTTTTACCAAAGAACAATAGGCTTTGATCTGCGCACTAGAGGCAAAGGATAAGACTCTTTGCATACCTAGTGGCTCCCCATCGAGTGATTCTCCATGGTGGGCATGAGATTATAATTTAAGTTGCTCATGATCCAAAGGCTACCGCCGATGACGATGACAATGACAAGCACGGTAAAAATAAACGTTACCACCCCCCATTTAGGTTTGGATTCTAACCCTAAATGGAAGAAAAAAAACAACTGAGCAATCACCTGAAATAGCCCTAGGCCTACAATTGTCAATGTTAAAAGCGGTTCTGTAAGTTCATAATGAGTCACAATCCGATAAGCGGCAATTGTCATTATGAAGGAAAGGGTCAAACCTAGATATTGAGGTTTATAACTGGCATTCCAGCCATGATGTGCGTCAATCATCCTACTTTTACTCCCATTAGATAGACAAAGGAAAAAATCAAAACCCAAATGATGTTTAAAAACTGCCAAAACATCTTTAGGCAGGTTAACCGTCTAAGACTCACATGGGAAATCCCCTGACGCCACACGGGTATTAAAAGAACAATCATCCACAACAGACCAAAGAGCACATGCAACCCAAGGGTGCCCATCAAAGTAAAGTAGGAGGATAAAAACGCACTTTGATCCCACCCGTGGCCGGCTCTAACAAGGGAGGATAATTCATTCCACATCATCCCCATGAATACAGCTCCAAGCACAAAGGTGATTGCAAAAAAAGTAATGCACATCTTTTTTTCTTTCCGATGCGCAGCAGCCCCTGCAATCCCTATCGTAAAACTGCTAAACAGAAGAACAAGGGTTTCAATGAGTGTAAAGGGAAGATAAAAGAGATCTTTTGCAGACGGCCCTCCAAAGGTAGAATTACTCAATACCGCATACGTTGCAAAAAGAGTACCAAACAAAACTAGGTCGGTCATGAGATAGACCCAAAAACCAAAAACGGTTTTGGAGTAGGTATCGTGATGCATATCTGGATAGCTCTCATGCTCCATGTGTTTAGAATGTTTCATGCTTTTTGATTCCTTCGTTCAATTTTCTCTACCTCAGCTGCCGGGAAATGATAGTCGGGATGCTTTTGATACAAATGAACAATTGCAAAAGCAATCATGCCCACCGTGCTTACCCCTGCAAGCCAGAACATGTGCCAAATCAGAGCAAATCCAAAGAGAAAACTAAAGACCCCGATGTAAAAACCAACGAATGTGTTTTTGGGCATATGAATATCTTCGTATTTGCGAACCGGCGGCGACACTTTAGCATGTTTAGCTGCCCAGAAAGGATCTCTGCCCTTGACCTCGGGAATAAATGCAAAGTTATAAAATGGAGGCGGCGATGCCGTTGACCACTCCAAAGTTCTGCCATTCCATGGATCACCCGTGTGGTCTCTATTTGCTTTCCTCTCTTTGATGCTGACAATGAGCTGCAGAATCTGAAATCCAACACCCACAAAAACAATCACAGCTCCCATTGCAGCCACAATAAATAGAGGCTGCCACTCTGGAACATCGTAGTTATTTAGCCTTCTTGTGGCTCCCATGAAACCTAACAGATAAAGCGGAAGAAAAGCTGTCAAGAAACCCACCATCCAACACCAAAAGGCTATTTTGCCCAGTCTTTCATTGAGTTTAAAACCTGTGAACTTAGGGAACCAATAAGCATAACCTGCAAAAAAACCAAATAACACACCTCCGATAATCACAAAGTGAAAATGGGCAATCAAAAATAAGCTATTGTGCACCTGGAAGTCAGCTCCTGGGATCGACATCAAAACACCTGCCATCCCACCAATTGTAAAGGTGGTAATAAAGCCCAAAAACCAATAGATCGGGGTTGTAAACTTAATACGCCCGCGAAACATCGTGAAGATCCAATTAAATACTTTAACTCCCGTCGGAATGGCGATAATCATCGTCATGATCCCAAAGAACGCATTGACATTGGCTCCTGCGCCCATGGTAAAAAAGTGGTGCAGCCAGACGATAAAAGAGAGGACGCTAATTGCCACAATTGCCCATACCATCGAGGTATAGCCAAATAACCTTTTATGGGAAAAAACAGGAACAACCTCGGAAAAAATTCCAAATGCCGGCAGAACAAGAATGTAAACTTCTGGGTGGCCCCATGCCCAAAACAGATTGACATACATCATTGGATTACCGCCGAACTCCGCAGTAAAGATATGAGTATCTAAGAGCCTGTCTGTGGAGAGCATCGCAGCGGTTGCTGTCAATATGGGAAAGGCAAAGACGACAAGGACCATCGTCGCAAGCGCGGCCCACACAAAAATCGGCATTCTCATCAAGGTCATCCCAGGGCATCGCATCTTTAAAATGGTGACTAGAAAGTTGATTCCTGAAAGCAAACTCCCCGCCCCGGAAATCTGAACACTCCAAAGCCAGTAATCCACACCAACGCCCGGATTATATTTAAGACCAGATAGCGGCGGATAAGCAGACCATCCTGTACCTGCGTAGTTGCCAATCATCAGTGATACGAGGATGAACAACCCTCCCGATACAAAAAGCCAAAAACTCAAATTATTTAAAAAAGGAAAGGCGACATCCCGTGCGCCAATTTGCAGCGGCAAAACCAAATTGATGATCCCAAACATCACCCCCATCCCCACAAAAAAGATCATGGTGACCCCGTGGGCAGTAAATAGCTGCTGAAAGTGGTCTGCCCCTAAATACCCCATCGAATCGCCAACTGCCATCGCCTGCTGCGCCCGCATCATCACAGCATCAACCAATCCCTTCACTAGCATCAGAGCGGAAAAGATAATGTACATCGCTCCGATCTTTTTATGATCGACAGAGGTGATCCACTCCTTCCAGAGCCAGCCCCAACGCCTATAGTAAGTGATCAGCGCGATGATGAAAATAGCGCCAAGCACCATCGAAGCATCGGCGGTATACTCGACCCAGTCGTGTTTAAAAGCATCAGCGTTCAGTCTACCAAACATCTTCCTACCTTCATTGTTGCGATGGCGACATATATTTCATGATTACTTGATCGAACAAATCCTGTTGCGTCAGCTTGTAATATGCAACCGGGTTGTATTCACTAGGATGGTGTAGCTCTTTATACTCATCCATCCCCAAATGCAACGAAGATTGCTTCACCCAATGCACCCAATCAAGAAAATCTTCCTCGGTACAAGATTCAGCAATAAACCTCATTCCAGCAAACCCCTTGCCGCTAATATTTGATGAAACTCCCCTAAAATTACCGGGTTCCTTTGCAATGAGATGCAACTTAGAGCGCATTGCAGGCATGGCATAAATTTGACCGCCCAGTTGTGGGATCCAAAATGAATTCATCGGAGCATCTGAGGTGATTTCAAAATTGATCGGCGTCTTTTCAGGAAACTGGATGTAATTGACGGTTGCAATCCCTTGCTCTGGATAAATAAATAACCATTTCCAATCCAGTGCAATTACCTGAATGGTGACTGGTTTTTTTCCATTGACAATCGGCTTAAAAGGATTGAGATCATGGGTCGATTTCCAGGTGATCACCGCTAGAATGATGATAATAACAACAGGAACGCCCCACCAGCAATACTCAGCAATATAATTGTGCTCCCAATTGGGAGCATGCTTTGCTTTTTCATTTCCTTCGCGGTATCTCCAAGCAAAGGCCAACGTGAGGATAAATACTGGAACCACGACAATCAACATGAGCAAAGAAGCGATGATGATCAACTCCCGCTCTTTCTCGCCGATCATTCCCTTGGGTTCCAACACGGGAATATTGTGGGTGCTGATATACAATGCGCTCAAAGCGATGACACCAAGAAGCAGCAATGCGACAATGACTATTTTAAACGTTTTTTTCATCTGGAATTTGCTCGACATTTCTTTCTGGCTAATCGTAGATCTAAATCAACCCGAAAAAAAAGTAAACTTAAAATTTAAAAAAAGACGCGCGCCAAATTTTAAAAGATTTTTATGGACAAAATTGGATGTTATTTTTTATCTTTAACGCTGGTTCAGAATCACCACTATGGGTAGCATGGAAAAAATACTGCGCTTGAGTTTTCAAAAAGATCCGATCACTCTCGACCCACAAAAGAGTGGAGACTCGATCTCTTCAGCGATGATTTTCCTGCTCTTTAAAGGATTAACTCGCCTTGAGGCAGACCATACGATCCGATGCGACCTGGCCGATTCTTTTCATATTCTCAATAACCATAAAAAGTACATCTTTCACTTAGGAAAACATTTTTGGTCTGACGGGACTGTGATTACAGCACATGATTTTGTTTACTCTTGGAAACGAGCTCTTTCTCCAAACTTTCCCGTACCAGCTGTGAATTTTTTCTATCATATCAAAAATGCAGAAAAAGCCAAAAAAGGACGTCTTACATTGGATAAGGTAGGCATCTATGCTCAGAATGACTTCACGCTAGTGGTAGAACTTGAACACCCATGCCCCTATTTTACCGAGCTCACATCATTTTGCCCTTTCTTTCCCATTTCCTCTAAAACAGAAGAAAATACGATTTCATCCGTTTGCAATGGAGCTTTCCAACTGCACGAATGGAAAAGAACAAGCGCCATCTCTTTAAAAAATAATCCCCTCTCCAAAGACCGAGCACAAGTAGATGCCATCCATATCAAAATCATTCCCGATGAGAAAGAAGCATTTAGCCTATTTGAAAACGACCAGCTGGATTGGATCGGAGACCCCATCTCCCCTCTTCCTGCCAACTATTTGCCTACTCTTTTCTCGAACAAGCAAATTAAACCCATAGCAGGAGTTGTGAGTTGCTGGTTCAACACACTCCAAACCCCTTTTCATAATATCAATCTGCGCAAGGCCTTTGCCTATGCTATTCCCCGAGAAAAATTATTGAAAAAACTCCTCATTCCGGACGCATTATCGGCTAATCACATCTATCCTGGCATTTTACAAGACAGCGACTCCCCTACGATCAAAGAATGTCAAGAGAGTGCAAGAGAATTATTCAAAGATGCTCTCTATCAGCTGAATCGAAAACAACTGAGAATCACACTCAGCTATGAAGTGACAGATGTATTCTCCCGCATGGCAGCTTTACTAAAGACATACTGGGAAGAGACCTTTCAAATCACCATTAAGCTTGAGCCCCTATCCTTTAAAGACCTTTTTCAAAGGCTGCCGCGCCATGAGTTTCAAATATGCTTAGGCAGAGTTCTATCCCAATATACAGATGTCCTTAACTTTTTAGAGAGGTTTGAATCTCGAGATCTTCCACGAAATTTCTCTGGCTGGGAAAATGCAAAATACAAAACCCTCCTTAAACGGTATCAAAAAACCCTAGATCCTGCAAAACGCCAGATTCTGGCAAAGCAGGCCGAGAAAATCCTCATAGAAGAAATGCCTATTGCACCTATTTATTATAGCCATTATGCCTACATGCAAAAGCCCCATGTGCATAATCTTGCTATTTCACCCACTGGAATTATGCAATTTGACAAGGTGATCTTGCGAGCTAAACAGAATTTCATTAGGGAAAATCTGCTGGAGGCCAGTAGTTAATTTAGGTGTGACAAACCCGAGGAACGAGCATTTGTCATACCCTTAAGTTAATGCTGAATTTCAGGATCTGCTTTTAAATTATTTTCACGCACCATCATCACGCTACACAGGATCAAAAGAATGCCGCTGATGACTTTCATAGCATCAAATGTTTCATCCCATATCAGCCATCCGAATAGAGCACTGAATAAAACACAAAAATAGATAAACCCCCCAACAAGATGAGGGGGTGCCCATGCATAAGCATGCGTGATCAAATACTGATAAATAAGACCGAGAACAGAGATGGGAACAATATAGGTCACAAGTACAGAAAATGGGACTTGTTCCCAGGAATGCAGACACGGAACAACACTCAGAGCGCCCGCGATTAGTGTGCTGTAAAAAAGAATAGCAACGATATGTTCTGTTTTGGACAATTCATGGAGTGTTACCGCCATGAAAGCCCCCAACACCCCAACGCTTAACGAAGCAATGCTTGCCAGCTGAAGAATATCGAGGTTAGGCTTTAACAAGAAAAATAGCGAAACAAAACCTATAAAGAGCAAATAAATCGATTTGGATGAAACCTTTTTTCTGTAAAAAACCCAATGCAAAAGAGGGATAAAAAGAGGAAGGGTATATTGCAGCATGATCGCATCGCCCAATGCCAGATGCTTTATGCCATAGATTGAAGCATAAATAGATACAGCAACAGCAACCGATCTTCCCAAATATAAACCCAACCTCTGTGTCTTTAGAACATGTCTATATTTTAAAAAAAAAGGGGTCAAAATCAAAAGATCCAAAAAAAACCGCAGAAACAAAAGAGTCTCTACCCTTTCCACAGGAGTTGACTTAATAATAGAGGATCTAAGCGCAAAGATAAATGATGAGAAGATTGCAAAAAGTATTGCCTTTCTTCTCCCATCAAAGTCCATCACTTGCGGCTCCATATCCAAAAGAACATCCGCAGTCGCAGGTGCGTTTTGCATTTGGATTAGTTATTGTAAAACCCAATTTGATAAGCCCTCTGAACCCTTCATCGACAAATCCTTCCTCAAAATCGATGAGGCAACCCAAAAGTCTGCCCATAGAAGTTGCTGGCACAGCAATCGCCACCCCTTGAGAGTAAAAGATGTTGTCTGTTGGATCCGGGTCAGAAATGGGTTCGAGATTATACTCAAAGCCGGCACCGCAAGCCGCGGCGTGATCTGAAAATTTCACTCCCCACACATTTTTTTCTTCTTTAGACAATATTTCTCTCAATTTTTCTGCAGCTTTTTCACTCAGTGAAACTTCATTAATCGCTGTTTTCTCCTCCAAGATGTCATTGAGTCTTTTGACAAAAGGAGCAGTTTCCACCGGATTTTTTCCCTGTTTTGCAAGATAAACCTCCAAGGGTTCAACCGGCAGTTCATGAGGAAAAAAGGCGAAATTTTTAATCGCTCGTCTCAACTTTTGAGCTTTGGGAGGAAAGCTAAGAACGATCTCATTGACTCTCATTTTTTCATGAATGATTTGTGTTGTGTTATTCATAGGACCACTCAGTTAAAGGGTTTTAAAGTTGTAGCTCGATACGTCGTCGTATCTTAAACTACGATCCTCCTAAAACTAAACAAAAAAATGCACTCCCTCCAGATTTCCAGACCTGTAGAGGGAATTGCAAACTGGCTTCGCGGCACAATTGACCGACTTACGATCGTCGAACCGCGGGAGCTGTCTTGCAGCTCAAAAGCCGATATACTAAATAAATACACCGAGCGCGGCGGGTTAGCATTACATACTTTTCTTGTGAAGAAAAGTTCAGCTCTTTACGATCCTAAAACTTGACACAAAAAAAGGCAAATCCAATGCGCGCAATGCTCTTAAAACAACAAAAGCAACCTCTTGTCTTAACCGAAATACCCAAGCCGATTGTCAAAGATGATCAGCTGCTCATCAAGGTACACACCTGCGGAGTGTGCCGGACGGATCTACATCTTAAAGACGCGGACCTCCCCCACCCTAAGCTCCCCCTTATTCTCGGGCACGAAATTGTTGGAACCATTGAAGAAATGGGAAAAAATGTAAAAGGGTTCCAATTAGGTGAGCGAATAGGGGTTCCATGGCTTAGCAATACTTGTGGAAAATGCCCATTTTGTAAGGAAGGACAAGAGAACCTCTGCGACAATGCACTCTACACCGGGTATCTTATCGACGGCGGCTTTGCAGAGTATACCGTTTGCAAGGCTGACTTTGCCATTTCCTTGCCAGCTGGCCTTTCAGATCAACAGATGGCCCCATTGCTTTGCGCAGGACTCATCGGCTATCGCGCCTATCGAAAAGCCGCCCCCCAGAAAACATTGGGGATCTACGGATTTGGAGCTGCAGCCCATATCCTCACACAGCTGGCCACCTTTGAAGGGAAAGAGGTTTATGCATTCACTAAAAAAGGGGATGAAAAAGGAGAAGAATTTGCCAAAAAACTCGGAGCGGTCTGGGCAGGGGATTCGCAGACTTTGCCTCCAGTTGCATTAGATGCGGCAATCATCTTTGCTCCTGTGGGCAGCTTAGTGCCACAGGCACTTAAAGCCTTGAAAAAGGGGGGCCGGTGCATTTGCGGCGGCATCCATATGAGCGATATCCCCTCTTTTCCCTATAAAGACCTGTGGGGAGAAAAAAGGATCGAGTCTGTTGCAAACCTGACAAGGAAAGACGGCAAGGAATTTTTCGCTGCCGTTTCCCGTTTTCCCATTCAGACAGAGGTAACCGTTTATCCCCTGGAAGGGGCAAATGAAGCTTTGGAAGATTTAAGGAATGGGAAATTTCATGGGGCGGCAGTTCTGCAAGTCGGTTTGGAAACATAGGAAACTATTGATCTCATCAAACTAACCTCCTTACTCTGTGTTACATAAGTTATTAATTCTTATTTTTGTGAACATCTCGCTTTTGGGTGTATACAAAATCGCTATTTTTGTATACACCGGCGCCACTTCAAACGTACCTGTAATTTTTGTTTTAACGCGACCATTTTTCCTTTCCCCAAACAGGGACATTATTCGAAGTAATAAGGCCCTGTTTGGGGAAAGGAAAAAGGGGGCCGTTAAAACAGAAATGACAGGTACGTTTGAAGTAGCACCGGTATATATCTCTGCTTTTTTATCCCATACCCCGATCGGTCATAAACTTGGAATTTGGACCGATCGCGATATGTATACGGCGCCCCTTATATAAAACTACGGTATTTAAACCATCATCAGTATGTCTTATTTTTGCAAGTTCAGCACTATAACATTATCGGCTTCAACATCAATTTTATTAATTTTACCTGAATTTTCTTCGATGTACAATTCTTCTAAAAAACGACATTTTAAGATCACTATTTCTAGTTGATTTCTACTCGCATTTATTTTTTTCAATTTATTATGTTTAAAATTTAAATATTTTAAACGATTTTCACTCAAATAAATAAGATCAAGATTTGGAAATAATGATTGTAAATTTTCTGGAATTTCTGCGATGCAATTTCCGCTTAAATATAAATCCTCTATTTTTGAATGAGAAATTATAATCTCCTCAATCTTGTTATTTCTAAAATCGGCTGTTCTTAAATTTGTAAATTTTTCAATAAACTTAATACTAGTAATATTATTCATTGGCATATAAATTTGAATAATGTTTGAAAAATAAAACATACAGCTAGATAGGGTTTTAACTGAGCTATTTACTAACCGTAGCTCTTGCATTTGTGGTCCATATTCCTTCAATAAATTTATAATCCCTAATCTGTCATTGTCTTTTGGAAAACCACGTTCGCATATTTGTGGATTATTTACATAGTCTTCAACCCATTGACTATTATTTTTAATTTGATTTTTTTCACAGAAAAGATACACCATATTCAATTTACAATTGCTCCATTCTAGAGGGATTAATTTTCTATCTTCGTATTCGACTTTTAATAAAGATAAATATTTACTAACAATTTTATTCAACCTCTTGCAAGTTAAAGATAATTTCATGGCTATCTGAATGGATGATTGCAAATCTTTCTCAGGCAATTTCTCAAGAGCCTCAGCCTTTAAATCCCAAGGGTTTTCTATGTTAGGCGTGATAATACACGCCCATAACATTGCTGGAACATTTAGAGCTATATTCATTGTAAAACCTTTTAATTAAAATTTAATATTTGGCGAATTCAACAATCTAGCAAAACGACTGTCGTTAAATGCTGTCACGCTGATCTATTTGTTAATAGTATCAAAAATATTTAATTATGTCTAATTGTAAAATTATAATGTAGGCGCAAAATTGAAATGTCGTAATCCCGCAAAATAGAAATGTCGTATTGACAAAAAATAATTTGATATATGACGAGGCTAACCCTACCAAAATGAGGAGGTTAGCATGGATAAGGGGATTTTTATGACAGAACAAGCGGTAGATAGGGCTAATTTATTCGCTGAGATTAGCCAAAAAAAAATTTCACAAACGGGGGCGGCCAAGGTTCTTGGCC
>CAJCHM010000052.1 GCA_903970255.1 Acidobacteriota bacterium | reverse complement strand
ACAAGCTCTATTTTGCTTGCACGTCACTTCACTTCTGATGTTAAGAATACTTAAGTCAATCTCGTTGACTCTTTTCCTTTTGTGTCGTCTTTGAGGATTTTCTCAAAAGGAAACAAGACAATACAGAATTGGCTGAATTTTGCGCAAATCTTTTCCGAAAAAATATGACTCAAGAGGCTATTTTCATAGGGGAAAATCCCCTATTCAAAATCGATTTTCCCCCTTTAATCCGCTTAAGTTATTTGAGAAATCTCTCCCAATATCCGTACTTTTCAGCGACTCTTCCTTTAATTGGGGCCAAGGCGAGGATCAAAACGCCGACAACTAAATTATTGCAAAGAGCAGTAGTATTGCCTTCCGTTACAACCCATGGAGCAATGCAAAGTCCGAGGCCAAAAATAATGTTTAGATAGCGAACGCTTCGGAACACCTCTGCAAGAGCAATGATAGAGACAGCTGCGATCATGGGGCCTAAGATATAGTTGCTTGTTGCAACACCCCCTATTATCCCGAATCCTGAAGGGCTTGCCATGAGCCAAATACCAAGAACAGCGCTTACCAGCAAATTCCAGGGAAAAGCAAATCCATAGGCGATTGCATTTTTAGCTCGCTTACGCGGCGCGACAGACCTGGAGGCGTAGGTTTCACCCGCTCCTTTCCAGAATACTTTCCATAGAGATTCTTTTTTGGATCTTGCTTCTTTGAGCAGCTGCAAAACGGCAGCGAGCTCTCCTGCTGTTAAAACAATCATTAAAAGCATGCAGGCAGCGGTTGCTAAACACCATGAGCACCAGTAACCAACGACAACAGGCTGTAAAATGATGAGTGTGATGCTGACGATACCCACAGGGATGACCAAAAAACCGAAGGCAAGACTCAGCCAAGGCATATTCAGCCATCGCCTTGAACTTCCTTGCCAGCTTAAGAGAAATTCAAGTGTATAGCAAACAGCTCCCATACCTGCATCAGATACTGGAAATCCCTTTGAAATCTTTGAGGTGATCACATGGAGTGTGCCGCCCTGAAAAAAAGGATCCCAAACTTCGGCTATATAGCCCAGTTGATAGGCTGCCATGTAGCGGGAAAAAAACCAGCAAAGCAAAGCCAGGCAGGCCGTGGGAATGCGATGACCCCAGGCAGAGGGGTTATATGACCATCCATTGGGAATTGCTCCCTCTGTTGCTTTGCCCTCCCCTTTTTTTGCCATTTGAAAAGAAAAGACAATTGCAATGGCACCGATGAGCGTATCATTGATATACATCAACGATTCGGGCGCCCAAAACACAAGGGGAGCAATTTCGAGCCAAAGACCAATGAGGCCGATAGCCCATCCTGCCCAAACGCGTGTCTGCGATAAAGATAAAAGTCCAAGAACTGCAAATAAAGTCCCGCAGAGAATATCGCTGATCCCCACACTTTGCATCTTGTAATCGAAGCTCAACGGTAGGGCAATCAACCAGAGTCCCAATGCCACAACCAAAAGCGGGATGGGAATTTTTTTTGTGCTCATTTATAACCTCTTTGTCGCAAGTCCTCGCGGAGCCTTTAATTTATTTTCGTCATACCACATCACGGGATCTCTTTTAAGCTCTTCGATCCATTTTGGGATCCCTTTGTCTACCCGATGCTTTGGAGACCAGCCAAGAACATTCTTTGCTCTTGTGATATCCATTTCAAAATGATCGTCGGCCCGATCAATCATCCAGGGCTTGATAAAGCTGGGCTTCATCAATGGGAGGTGCCCTTGTACCCAAGCTCCGACTTTGGCAATGGGTTTGGGAATACTCCAAGTCTTCCACTCTCTACCATAGATCTGTGCTTGGATCATCCTCTGCAGCTGATCATAACTAAAAGTGACATCTTCTCCAATTAACAGCGTTAACTCAGGCGGCAGTGCCTTTCTCTTTGCAACACAAAGAGCTAGCGCTTCAATCAAATCATCCATATGGACAAAGGATGCGCCATGCGTGATATCCCCTGCAAAAACGTGTGCTTCTAAACTATTCTCGAAGATCCGCTGTACTTGGTTAGATAAAGGGATAGAATGACAGTGATCGTCATAAACACCTGCAATGCGTAGATTGACAGCTGGGATCTTTCCCCTTTCCCTATGGATTGCCTCTTCTGTTTTTACCTTGGATGCCGGATAGCCCCAAGTAGGGTCAACCGGACTGTCTTCTGTGATTTTAATACCGGGTGATGTCGGCTTATGTACAAGCATTGTTGAAGAAAAAATGAACTGATCGACGTCGAATTCTTGCAATCCTCTTAATAGGCGCTCTGTTCCCTTAACAGTGATCCGATCATAGTTTGCGCTCTCCGATGAGGCAAAACTATAGTAGGCTGCTAAGTGAATTACCGACGCAATTTTTTTGCCATATTTCTTTTTTACCAAATCTAGCCCTTCTTTGACGCTTTCATCAGTAGCCATATCCACTGGAACAAATTCGACATCAGGCAATTGTCCGGCCAAAAAAACATCAAAACCCACGATTTGGTACTGTTGTGAAAAGTATTCTGCCGACTTGAATCCGATCCTTCCGCTAGCTCCGGTGATTAAAATCACCTCCCTGTTCTCTGACATCTCATGCCTCCCTTTGAAATTTTCACTTTATAACATTTAACAAATTTCGCAAGATCTTAAGAATCTATCCCGATAAAATTTTTCCTCCATTTTTGGGATAGGTTCAAAGAGATGCATCAAGGGAGCAATTATGAGAATCGTGTGCGCTGGAATTTTTGGATGGGTGGCTTTAATATCAAGCCCGCTTTGCGGGGATGGATATAGTGAATTCGACGAGGGAATAATAGCGGGGAAAGATCCATTTTCAGGAGATGACATGGATGAAGAAGGGGTGTTACCAGAGAGTAATATCATGGATGATTCCGAGGATGACTGCAGTAAAGATGAAGAAAAAGATATCACTCCAGAGGCCAGCTCTACTCAGCCAAGGGAGGGCAAGGATGTCTTTTTCCAAGAAACATCTCCCAACAACGATGATCTTACACCCCAGTCTAGGTCCACTACGCCAATGGGAGCTAAAGATGTTTTTCCAGAGGAGAGATCTTCCACCGGAAGAATGAACTAAAGTTTAGGCAGCTAGACTTGCAAATAGAGGGGTGTGTCTAAAACCTCATCTTGTCATCAAAGAATGATTTGTTTATGTATGAAAATAAATTGAGGTCATGATGCGACATATTGTGTTTATTGTATTTGCAGCGCTCTGTTGCTTTACCAAATCCCATGCCCTGACTCCCCTCCCCAGTCCGGATGAGGCGTTACAAATGCTTGTGGATGGAAATGATCGCTTTGTCAAAGGACAGGTTCACCATCTCTCTTACCTTAGCGATGCCAAAGACAAGCTACTTGAGAAGCAAAACCCTTTTGCAGCTATTGTGGGGTGTTCTGATTCGAGGGTTCCGCCTGAGCTAGTTTTCGACAGGGGATTGGGCGAATTATTCGTTGTGCGCGATGCTGGCAATGTGATTGGTCCCATAGAAATGGATAGCATCGAGTTTGCGGCAGCCGCTTTAAAAGTTCCTCTGATTGTAGTCTTAGGACATCAAAATTGCGGCGCTGTCAAAGCGACAATTTCTGGAAAAGAGATCCCTCCTGAGTTAAGCAATATCGCACCCTTAATTGAAGACGCTCTAAAAACGTGTGATACTGTAGGAAAAAACGCCCTTGTGAATGCGATCCGTTGCAATGTAAAAGAAGGGGTAACCACGCTCAAGAACTCTCCGACGATTCGACCTCTGCTTGAGCAAAAAAAGGTGAAGGTCGTCGGAGCGTACTATGAGATTGCAACCGGCAAGGTCACAATCATCAGTAAATAGCAAATGTTTAGGGGTTGTGCTTTGCACGCTCCTGTTCCCACTTGATCAAACTTTTTTGCAGATAGTCTTTCCACTGCTGCAGAGTGGAGCAAGAACTAACGAATGGATATTCCATAATTACAGGGTGAAATCCGTAGTCAACCAGCAATTTATTCAATAATGCCATATCCGTTCGACCACACCCATCTCGAGGACTATGAAGCCACTCTAATCGTTGGAAACATTTTGCAATTGCCCATAACTTTTCATCAGGTGAACGGGCTTTCTCTACTTCATTGTAAAACTCATTTATAAATTTAGTAAAAATGCGTTTTACTTGGTAACGGGACATTTGCTTATATTTGATCAGCGCGGTCCCCTCAGTAATGCCACTTACCCGGTTAACGCTCCAGGGCTCATAACTGATAACTGTTTTCCCATCTTTAGTTTCGGAAATCTTATCACAGTAAACTATTTCACCCATGCCATAAGAGGGACCAAACTCTTTTTTTATCTCCGCATCCAAAGCTTCAAATTCTGCTTTTGCTCTCTTCGAGAGACTATAGTGTTGTCCACCACTTAAGAAAAACTCAATAGGATCATCGAGATCTCGGAAAACTCCCACCTTTTCCTGCCCCATTAAAACTGCATCGCGTCTAACAAGGTCAGTACTAAAATGGCCACAGGTTACCTTATGAAGTTTGAGGTACCAATCTGCATCGATTTTTTTATTGAGGAATTGCTCTACAAACACACACGCCTTCTCCATACTTGATGCAAATCCAGGCTCTACAGTGCTGTTATGCAGGCCTTTGTCGAAAACATCTTTGCCCAAATGATGGTATCTGCCATCAATATACTCTCTCCATTTGTTCTCTTTCCCCAATCCCCAATAGATCTTTTGCAAAGCCTCCTTGGACATATTTGTGTTAATGATTGGGTAGGAAGTCACAAAAAGAGTGCTGATGCGGCGGTAAACACTAGAGAAACAAGAAGAAATCGCATTGCAAAATGCTTTCCAAATTTTAGCAATTTTTTCACAAATTGAAGAGCAGCAGCTCTCAATGCAATTCAGGCGATCCAAAGCTCCTTCTGTTTGTTTAAGAGTTGAAATATTAAGGAAGGCAGTTTTTGAAACGAGTGAATTAATAGAAACAAGATCAGAAAAAAAGCTTAAAACAGGAACAGAATTGTTATTAACCAATCGATCTAAATTCACAGACGCCTCCGATTTTAAATATCTGGAATATTATACGAAACTGGGAATTAAAATAACAAACGAAAAGACCTTAAAATTAAATTTTTATAAGATTGATATTAAAAATGTTATGAATAACCTACTGAGGCACTTCTGCCAATTGAGCAGAAGCTGCAACCTGCTCCCCTGTTGTCATCTTCTTAAATTGCTTACCCAATGAGAAGACGCAGACGATCCAGGCGAGAAGCACAACGAAAAGTATTCCAGCGATATAGGGTGTTGAGAGGGCCACGCTACCCAAAAGAATGATCAGTCCTTGGTAGGTCAATGAAGATCCCGATTTTCCAATACCAGAGCCCAGTCCGTCAATTGCAGCTTTCCCCTTTAGCTTGGAATCGGGATCCAGCGGTAGAAAGGCCAGCTCCTTGGTTGCATCAAAGACAGAGTATTTGCTGGCTTTGCTTAGACAATTTTGAATCGATCCGCAATAGACCGTCATCGCAAGTGGGGTCAGACCAAAAAGGGCCGATGAGACAGCCATCAAAGCATCACCGCAGAACATAAAAGTAAAGAAACCCACAGCAAGCGTTGTCATCACAAAGGGTGTGATGATGGCCGTAAACGTCCAACCCAATCTTGTCACCATTAAAGAAAAGAAAACGCCGCCAACGGTAGCAAGGATCCCGATCCCAACAGTGATCTTATTCATATGTTCAAGCATTTCATTAGGATCTGTAAAAAATCTCTTTAACTGCTCTTTCCATAAGACATCTGTGAAGTTAATGCTGATATTATAGCCCAGGACGATGATTGCAAGAGGAACGAGATAAGGAGAGCGAATGATGTAGCGAATGCTCTCTCTTAATGAAAGGCGAGGTTTTTTAGAGGGGGTTATTTCGGCCGTTGCAGTGGATGGCGTTGACACCTCCTGCCCCTCTCTATGAATGATGCTGCGGTTAATCCAATAATAAACTGCCATTGAGGCAAATCCTAAGACAGCAACCAAAATCATTAGTTGGCAGATGGTGTGATTCCAGTGGTCTGTGATCGAGGAGAGAAAGGGAAGAGAAAGGGAATGACTAAATGTCAAAGCTAGAGTTCCTCCCATGATCGGAGCAAGGTTGGAACCAATATTTAAAATCCCATAGGTTCGCTTGGCCTCTTTTACGCGGGTAATATCGTTTGCAAATCCCCAGTAAAGAAGAAAAAGAACAACAACGGACCAGAGCTCAGAAATGACGTAAAATGAGGTAAATGTCCAATTGCGCACAAGCGCAATGAATCCCTGAAAACCGGGCGGCAAAACAGAACTTAGCCAACTTCCCATCTTCTCAAGGTGCAGCTGTTCGCAGTTGGGGTAGAGATAGAAAGCAAACAGTAGAAAATAAGCTATAAATGAACCAATGAGGATGTAGAAAACATTTTCTTTCTTAAAATAGCGTCTTAGCCGGGTATAGACCCAAGTGGCTAAAAAAACTCCAGGAAGCATCCCCCAAACTTTAATGAATGGGATCACCTCTGCGCCAGAATGCTTTGCAGTCAGTATAATTGTATCTTTAAGATTGCGCAGGACCCCATAACTTACACAAAGAAGAAATAGCAGAAGCAGCATTGAAAGCACTTTTTTTACTTCCGAACGGTGTACTGGCCAGAAAATCGAACGAAGCAGGCCAAATTGATCTTTATTTTCATTACTCATATTTTGCTCATCAACACGACTTCAAATCCTCCACTATACGTCTCTTTTCTTTTTCTTCCAAGATAACATTTTTTTTAGCCTCCCGTGAAGGGGAAATTTTAAAAAAAATCAAAAATTGAAGTTTTTACTGGAAAAAAACTTTTAAATTTCCTATCTCAATGCAGATGATATCGTAAATTTAGCCATTTAGAATTTGAGGAGAAAAAATGAGCAGTCAAACCGTAGGCCTTAGTAAAATGATTCGTTGGGTTAGACGCATCATTGGGCCTGTACTATTACTTACCTTCTGTCCTCCTCTTGTCATATTAGTATGGTATACTAATGTGTCACTGGATGGATCCATTGAAAAACTATGCTCCCTATTTGCTCAAGAAGGAATTTTTACCACTATTTACGGCATCTGGAGCCCATTATTTTTCGGAACACCAGAGGCCTGGAAGATCTTAGCAATCTTTGCTGCTGTAGAGCTCTTTTTGATGAAAGCACTTCCAGCAAAAATGGTGCACGGGCCTATTACCCCTAACGGCAATGTTCCTGCCTATAAAGCAAATGGGGTGCCCGCATTTATCTGTACGATGGGCCTATTCTACTTAGGGTCCGCACATTTCAAGCTATTCTCCCCAGGAATTATCTATGACAACTTTGGAGGTTTGCTGGGCGCTCTAAATTTTTTCAGCTTGTTGTTCTGTTTTTTCCTCTATTTCAAAGGGAAGTACAAACCCTCTAGCACAGACTCAGGCACAACTGGCGATGCTGTATTTGATTATTTTTGGGGAATGGAACTCTATCCACGCGTCTTTGGCTGGGATGTGAAAATGTTCACTAACTGCCGTTTTGGAATGATGGGATGGGCACTGATCATCATCTCCTTTGCCTATAAGCAAAGCGAACTCTATGGAATTTCTGATTCAATGCTGGTAGCTGTTGCGCTCCAGCTTCTCTACATTGCCAAATTTTTCTGGTGGGAGACTGGATACTTACGGTCGATGGACATCATGCACGACAGGGCAGGGTTTTGTATTTGCTGGGGATGCATGGTGTGGCTGCCCTCGGTTTATACCTCACCTACCTTGTTCCTTGTTAACCATCCCAATCATCTGGGAACTTTTGTTTCACTGGCAATCCTGACCGCTGGCACATTTTGTATCTTCATCAACTACCTGGCAGATAGACAGCGGCAGTATGTGAGAAATAAAAATGGGGAATGTACTGTCTGGAAGAAAAAACCAGACCTGATCTTTGCCAACTACATGACAGAATGGGGTGAAGAAAAACAAACCCTATTACTAGCATCGGGTTGGTGGGGAATTTCAAGGCACTTCCATTATCTACCCGAAATCCTCGGCGCCCTCTGTTGGAGCGCACCTGCGCTATTTAACTACTATCTGCCCTACTTCTACCTCACTTTCCTTTGCATCTTGCTGGTTGATAGATCCTATCGGCAGGAAAAAAGGTGTGCGATTAAGTATGGTAAACATTGGGAAAAGTATTGCGAGCGCGTGCCATTCCGCCTCATCCCCTTTGTTTACTAACCTAATCTATTTATACTGAATTACATGAGCGATCATTTCCGTGATACTGGAGTTTGGACTAAATATGGCCTGCAGGGACGAGCGAGACAAAATCAGATCTAACT
>CAJCHM010000051.1 GCA_903970255.1 Acidobacteriota bacterium | reverse complement strand
ACCTGATACCATGACCGCTTTTAGAACTGTGTTTAAAAATCACCTACTTACGCAGGAAACATTCCTACGGCAAAACATACGCTTTGCATTAATGATTTTACACGTCTGAGTATTTTTCTCCACTACTATTAATTACTCTTTTTTTATTGCTCTGTGAGATTGTTGAAAAAAGCACTGAGTGGCCAAAGTTTACACCCCACATTGAAGCTATAGCCAAAGAATCCAAAACATCTTCGCTAACATACTATTAATTACTCCTCAGGGCGCATGATGGGGAAGAGGAGCACATCGCGGATGGAGTGGGCTTTGGTAAAGAGCATTACGAGGCGGTCAAGCCCGATGCCAAGACCACCGGCTGGCGGCATCCCTTGGCAGATCGCTTCGATGAATTCCTCATCAAGAGGGGAGGCTTCTTCATCGCCGGCAGCCCGCCTGCCCGCCTGGGCAACTAGGAGTTTGCGCTGGAGGATGGGGTCGTTGAGCTCGGTGTAGGAGTTGCAGTACTCATTGCCGAGGATAAACGTTTCAAACCGCTCGACAAACCCCTCGAGGCGCAATTTAGGATCGCGGTGGAGTTTGCAAAGTGGAGTTGTCTCAATAGGGTGATCGATAATGTGGTGGGGTTGAATGAGGTGCTCTTCGACAAATTCCTCAAACAGTAGCGCAATGAGCGATCCACGCGTTGCCCGATTGATCTCTTTGGGATCGATGCCGCCTTTATCCAGAAGGATTTTACGCATTTCATTTTCATCTAAACTTTCGACATCGATATTGCCGTAGACCTTGATACTCTCTTTCATGGAAAGGCGTTTCCAGGGGGTTTTCAAATCGATTGTTTTTTCCGATGCATCTTCTTGCGATTTGAAGGTGAGCACTGTGGTGCCAAAGAGTTTTAAGGCAATCTCCTGAAATAGGTTTTCAGTCAGTTCCATCATGTCGTTGTAGTCCCAATAGGCTGCATAGGCCTCAAGTTCTGTGAACTCAGGGTTGTGGGTGCGATCGAGCCCCTCGTTGCGGAACACCTTGCCAATCTCAAAGACTTTGAGGAGGCCCCCGACAATGAGTTTTTTAAGGGGAATCTCGAGAGAGATGCGCAAAAACATTTCTTGCTCAAGGGCATTGAGCAATGTGACAAACGGTTTTGCTTGAGCCCCGCCATAGACGTTTTGCAGTACAGGCGTTTCCACTTCCATAAAGTGACGCTGCTCAAAATACTGACGGATGAGTTTAAAGATGGCAGAGCGCATTTGAAAAACGTGGACAACTTCTGGATTTGCAATCAGATCAAGCCACCGCTTGCGATAGCGCACGCCTTTATCCGCAAGACCACTGTGTTTATCTGGCAAAGGGAGCAGTGTCTTGCAAAGAATAGTGACCCGCTTGGCAAAAATGGTCAGTTCCCCTTTTTGGGTGCGGAAGAGATTTCCTTCAACGCCTAGAAAATCGCCGAGGTCGACTTTTTTTTCGATGAATTTAATCGCAGACATTTCCGCAGTGGGTGTATAGCCCTCCACTTGAGTCAAATCGCGGTTGAACATGATCTGAATGCGGCCTGTTTCATCCTGAAGGTGGGCAAAAGCATTTTTGCCCATTGCCCTAAAGAGGACAAGCCTTCCACCGACGCGAACCGATTCAGTTTTTGCCTCAGCTGCATCTTCGCTATGGCCCACCTCTTTTCCTTCCCAGCGGGCATTGAGCTCGTGCGGGGTTGCGCTTGGGACAAATGTAGGAGGGTAGGGATCAATTCCCATCGCCTGGAGCTCGGCCAACTTCTGGGAGCGGTTAAGAAACTCTTCGTGCTTGTGGTATTCTGGTTCTGTCATGATGATCTAAATTTGAAATTAAAAAGCCATTTTACTCGGTTGTCGATCAATTGTGCAAGATTAAACAAGTTGAGAGAGCAAGGTCCTGACGGGAACCAAAATAGGCTGTTTTTCCTCAAAGCAATTTTTATTGACAAAGGGGAGATCAAAAGCTGCTTGGAAAGCATGTGGGGCGCCTGTTTCCTTTTGAAAATGATAGAGTGCAGGGGAAAGTCCTTTGGCCTTTGTTTTAACTTCGACAAGAAACCAGGGTTTTTTATTTTTTGTGACGAGGAAATCGGTTTCGACTCTGTCCTTAGTGCGCAAATAATAGAGGCCATAGTCGCCAAAGCCTCGATCATTCCACATATGAGTGGCTTTGAGAAGGTGACCGGCAACTAAATTTTCATTCCGATGCCCTTCCTCATCAACCAGTGACCAATCCCAAAGATAGAGTTTTGGTTCTTTAATGAGGGAGCGTGTGATGTTTTTTGACCAGGGTTGAATGGAAAAACAGTAGTAAAAAGATTTTAACACTTCGAGCCATCGTCGAATTGTGTCAATGGAAACCCCTACTTTTTTAGCAAGTGATTGGTAGTCCATAGACATAGCTGCTTGTTTACGAAGAAGTTCCGCAAGTAATTCGAGTTGGCCTAACTCCTGGATTCTTGTTCCATCTCGAATGTCCTCCCGAAAAAGTTGATCTGTGCGCATGGCTCGCAATCTGCGAGAGAATGTTTTGGAGCGTTGAAGGAAAGGTTCTGGAAATCCTCCATGCTCTAGCAATGCAGCCCAATCCTCATCAGAAATAGGGGCGGGCGCACGAATCTCTTCTTGGATCAAATGAGGAGTTGCGATTTCAGCGACCGAAAGGGGATGGATGCGATAATAGAAATAACGACCCATCAAACTATCCCCTCCTTTTTTGTAAATATTGAGGCGGGCACTTCCTGTGACAATGATTTTGGTTTTCTTTTCGTATGTGTCAAAGAACCCCTTTAGGCACTGCTTCCATTTTCCGAATTTGTGAATTTCATCGAAAATCATGATCGGCTTGATCTCTGCAAGGGCATCTAGTCCTGCCTGCCTGGCCAATGCATGAGGTCCTTCTATGAACAGGAGTTTCTCTGCTGGATTATCCCAATTAAAATAGAAATGGGAAGGCCACTGACCTGCTGAGTCGAGGCTTAATGTTGTTTTGCCTACCTGTCTTGGGCCCATCAAAAACACCATTTGACGGAGTTCAGACAAATGCTGACAGATCAGTTCTTGATAAATTCTCTTCATACGACCATTTTACGACATGTCGTATTTTGGTCGCGACCAAAATACGACATATCGTATTTTGGTCGTCTATAAATGCTTAATTATCAGGTACTTATATTGTAATATTTTTGCAACTGGAGTTTGGACTAAATTTGGCCTGCAGGGACGAGCGAGACAAAATCAGATCTAACTGACCGACGAAGTCAATAGCGCTAGCTATTGATGAGGAGGAAGTTAGATTTGATGAAGTCGCAGCCGTCATCTGCAGGCCAAATTTAGTCCAAACTCTAGTTGCAATTCAAAATCTTAAAAAAAAGTGGAAAGGGGGTCAACATCAATGGATAAGCGCACCTCTTTCTCTTTTCCCTCGATTGTCTGTAGAAGTTTGATCAACTGCCCCATTTTGAGGGCTTTGATCAGGAATTGAAAGCGGAAATCCCCTTTGATTTTAGTTCTCCCACACGGGACAACGGGTAGGATCTCAAAATCAGAGGGTAGTTGTTGGATGAGCTGGCGTTGCAAACTAGAAGCATAGTTTTGCACCCGATTAGGATCTTTGCCGCTAAAGGTCAGCTTGATGAGATGGGTAAAAGGGGGGTAGCCAAAGAGCTCGCGCATCCCGATCTCTTGTTCAAAAAAACCTTCATAATCTTGGTTCTTTGCCAGTTCAATCACCTTGTGATCGGGAAGGTGTGTCTGGATGATCACTTGACCTGGCAGGGATCCCCTTCCCGATCTTCCAGCAACCTGAGTGAGTAGCTGGAAGACAGTTTCACTGGCTCTAAAGTCGGGGATTTGAAGGTTGCCATCGGCGTTGAGAACCCCAACGAGTGTCACTTGGGGGAAGTGAAGCCCCTTGGCAATCATCTGGGTGCCGATGAGGATATCGGCCTTCCCTGAGCGAAAACTTTTAAAGAGTAGTTCATGGCTTCCTTTATGGCGGGTTGTATCGGCGTCCATCCGCAAGGTTCTTATCTCGGGTAAAATGGCATGGAGCGCTCTCTCGACCATTTCTGTTCCCGCTCCTTTGAATTTTAGCGACCCTTCGGCCTTGCAATGGGGGCAAACCCGAGGGGGAGGGGAGAGGCGGTAATCGCAAAGATGGCAGGCGAGAACGTTGTCACCCAGATGGAAGGTAAGGCTGACATCACATTGGGGGCATTGGAGGACATAGGTGCAGCTTTTGCACATTTGAGAAGTATGGTAGCCTCTGCGGTTCAAAAAGAGGATGACCTGCTCGCCGATCTCGATCCGCTGCTTGATTGCCTCGAGCAGAGAATTGGAAAAGAGGGTAAAACCTTTGTTTTTGGCTATTTCCTCTTTCATATCGACAATGGTAATATGGGGCATATGGGCGCTATCTGCCCTAGTATGGAGCACGCTGAGTTGATATTTCCCTTTTTTTGCATTGTAGTAGGTTTCGATGCTAGGGGTTGCGCTGCCAAGAATCACAGTGGCATTAGCGAATTTGCCGCGCATGACGGCGACATCGCGTGCATGGTAGGCCGGGGCCTCATCCGATTGTTTGTAGGAGGCTTCATGTTCCTCATCGACGATAACAAGTCCCAAATTTTGGATGGGGCAGAAAATAGCTGACCTGGCACCGATTGCAATCAGCGCTTTCCCATCGCGGATTTGATGCCAGGCATCAAATCGCTCCCCATCGGAGAGTCTGTGATGCAAGATCGCGATCTTTTCCTGGAATCTGGCTTTTAGCTTTTCGATCATCTGCGAGGTGAGCGCAATTTCGGGGACAAGAAAAATAACCCCTCGTTTCTTCTTTAGAGCATATTCGATTGCTTGCAAGTAGACCTCTGTCTTACCGCTTCCTGTCACACCATGGATTAATCGCACCTCAAACCGGTTTGCATCCAAACTTTCCTGAATTTTTTCCAGTGTTTGCTTTTGTTCTGGATTTAATCTCTTATGCTTAGTTGGAAAATATTCTTCATCGTTTAAGATGGAGCGGTCGATCTGTATTTTTTGACAGGTGAGGATCTTTTTTTTGACCAAAGTATCAATGGGTCCACGGGTTACTTTTGCTATCTCTTGGAGTTTTGAGAGCAAAATCCCTTTGGGAGATTTTAGGACGACATCTAATACCTGTGCTTGAGAGGAATGGGTATTTCTTAAGCTCTCACAAATCTCTGCAAGCTGGTTTAAGGAGAGGTTGGATTTGACAAAGAGTTGCTGTTTTTCCCTCACCTTTCCTCGAACACCGGAAGGGAGAGCAGTTTTTAAAACCTTGCGCAGAGGAGTGCAGTAATAGGCAGCGATCCATTTGCAGAGCTGAAATATTTCATCGGTGACAAGGGTTTTTTCACTAAGCAGCTCTGCAATTTGCACTAATTTGGCAAAAGGGCTTGTCTCTTTAACACCTACGACAGTACCAACGCGCATCGATGTTCTTACCGGAACTTTGACACGCGATCCATAGAGAACTTTGCCGGTCAGCTCCTCGGGAATTTGGTAGTCGAGCGGTTTATCGAGGGCATCATCGAGAATCACCTCTGCAATCGATCTCATTTCTTGAGTATCTGACATAACATTTTCCAAAGATGAGCTTTCTGCTCGATGGCTTTATAAACAGGGGAGGGGAGAAGGGGAAGCAGCGGCGTCTTATCCAAATAATATTCCACTCTTGCAGGAGTGGCCTTATAAAACTGCATGAGTCCGGGGAGATCAAGCAATCCATCGGATGCGATGATCAACCGAAATTGGTTTTTTTGCAAAAACAGATCCCACCGTTTTTCTCTTTCTAGCCGATCAACGGGTAGGATTTTTACCTTCCCCAAATTTTTTTCAATCGCAATAGCTAGACTCTTTAACAAATCGAGAGTATCAGGATCTGTTTGGCAGGCAAGGAGGATGACATCGATATCGGGAATTTTCTCCTTCCAGGCGCTGGAAATTCTTTTGGCCTCGTGATCGGTTGGGATTTCATCGATCAGTTGAAAAGAGGGAGCAATTTGCTGCAGTGTTTTTTTGATTTTAGCAAACCCCTCCTGAGGAGCGGTTGTAATCTGGGGTTTGAGCCATTCTGCTTTAGGCGGCAGGGCAGTAGGCAAGATGTTTTTTTTTGGTTCAGCAGGTCTTACCTCTTCCCACTTCTCTGAACGGATCAACACGGGTTTTCCCACTCTGTCTACCCCCTTCTTACAAGGAGGAACAGAAGTTTGCACATAAGCACAATCCTCCCTAGTTGCGAAAATTGTCTGCTTTGGCTGAAGTGGATCTTTTAAAAAAAGCAATGTATCGCGGATCAATTCAGACAAGGTTTCAGGCATGAGAGAGTTCTGTTAGCAAATGTTTAAATTCGGCAATTTGGGAAAAGAAGCCACGCTGATGATACTGGTCGCACATTTTTTCGCCCAGCATTTCTAAGCCGGAGGGGTGGATTTTGAGAAGAAATTGGTAAAGATGTTGATTTTGCACTAAAGCGTCAATCACATCGCGGTTCTTCAGCATGAAAAGAAGCAAATTCTCGTTTTCTCTGCAAACTTCGATCAGCGGTTCCAACGAGGCATAAATTTTTTGCAGGGCGATGACAAATTTCTCTTTGGAAATTTTTCCGTGACCAGTAAGTGATGCAAGCTTGTTAGAGAGTGTCTTTTCAAAATTTTTCACC
The DNA here is from genome assembly GCA_903970255.1 of Acidobacteriota bacterium. Lineage (GTDB taxonomy): Bacteria > Chlamydiota > Chlamydiia > Chlamydiales > Rhabdochlamydiaceae > CAJCIW01. The sequence continues at coordinate 14,107 of CAJCHM010000051.1, read as the reverse complement.
GGTTGTTTGTGATCGGGAAAGCTCTTTGCCAGATGGAGACTATGTTCTTGCAGTTTGTTGAGATAGCCTGTTTTATTGCCCCAATCATAGGGAAAAAACCGGGGGTGAGAGGTAATGAGCAGATCCAATTTGTCCGCTAGGATTGCTCGATGAGCCTCGACAATTTCAGAGAGCAAAAACTGAATCAGCAAGGCTCGATTATGCTTTTCACTAATTGCCTGCGGAGAAAACAAAGATACGCTGGTTGCAAACATGCACGCTCCTCACTTAAGTGACTTTCATTTTCTTGAGACTATGTCAAAATAAAAAATGGATGACAACAGAGAATTTTAATATGGTGCAAAACAAGGGCGAATTAGAGGAAGGGGATTGGCAATGAGAAAAAAAATAAGCGCAATAGTGATAACCGCGCTGTTTTCAACACAGATCTTCTATGCCAAAGATCCAGAGCTCTCCTACAAACGGAAGTTTGGCGAGGTGACCTGGGAGGGGATGAAGTTCCATCGGTATTGTCTGCGCGCGGAGAATTTCCCTTACAAGCAAGGCTTCAAATTGATTGTTAAAAGCTTTGATGGGACGGAGAGTGAAATATTCAGATACGTCGCAAATCACAGAGGGCATCTCATCTTGCAGCGGCCAGAAGATCTGCAAGAGGAGGGCGATATCTACGCGATTTGCCCTGTCAGGAAAGGAGAGAGGCTGAAATTTGCAATGCAAGCAGAACAGGGGGAAGCCTCTTACGAGGTCGATTTTATTCCTTTTCCTTTGGAGATGAAATCTAAAAAGGGGATCCGGCTCCACCTGGAGCTTAAAGGAGTGTTGGGAGAAAAGTTTTTGCTTCTTGCACAAGGATTTAAACCCCATGAGCCCATCCGATTGCTCCTTCAAATAGATAAAGATCAGATCGATTTGGATACCAAGGTGACATCACTTGGCCATTTGTGCACGATGATCGAGCGTCCAGAAGGGGTGATTATAGAGGAGGTCAAACTACTTATAAAACGAAAAAGCGAAGAGGTCATTTTCCCCTTTGTTTGGGGAATCCCAGCCTTGCAATGGGTTGGCGCTTGCTGTCTAGAGATCAAATAGTAATTCTTTTTATTCAAAACTTTCAAATAAATCCGTACAACCAATTATAATTTTATAGATGCAGTTAACTCAAGTTTTTTCATATTATTAGTAAATAGATTAACATGACAGCGTTTGCGTGCTAGTTTACTGAACCCATCAAAAACAAATTAAAAATGAGGCTATAATGATTACCTGTACAAAAAAAATTCACGACAACTCAGGTTATGAGACTCCTTCTTTGTTAGCTCTTCCAAAACTTGTGTTAGTTAAAATTTTTACAACTCTCTCTTTTCAAGAGATAGGCGCAATTGCAAGATCATGTAAAAGATGTTATGGTGTCTCTAAAGAAAACAGCCTTTGGAAGATCATTTACCATACAATCAATCCACATGCTAACTCTAAGTTAACTCAAGAACATCTTGAACATTTTAATGCCTCCTATCTAGACCTTATCAAGAATCAAATAGTCTTTGCCAAAAATGTCAAAAAAGGGATTTATAGCCATCAAGAGTTTCAGCAGGATTGCCCTGCTGCTGGAAATTATCTATGCAAACAAGTAGGTAATGCGGTAGAGATTTTCGATATGAGATTAGGGAAAAGTTATCGACTCACAGAGGGAACTGTATTATACGCCACCTCAAACCGTGTGGTTACTTTGAATGGGCCAGGTTGTTACCAAGTTTGGGATATTGAAACTGGAAAGTTTCTCGCAGAAAATAAATTAAGCAGCGATCAATCCAAGCATATCCTTTTTACCGATGCTAACCACCTTCTCTCTTCAACACTGACAGAGGGTATTTATCTCTGGAATCTTAAAACCGGAGAAAATACCAACCTTGGTCTGAGCTTAGATAAAAATTCCATTAAATATGTTTATAACAACTGGAATCACAATAAGCCTAATGGGGGTATTCCTGATAGATTTATTGGGAATTATTTTTGTTTGCGCAATCAAGAAGATAAAATAACTTTTTTCAATTTATTGAAAAAAGAAAAAAGAGAGTTCCCCATTGATAATAATTGTACTTATGACATCGCAGGAAATTGTGTGATGGCATTTGCTCCTATCAATTCAGAAAATCGAGGAGAAGTTAAAATTTGGAATCTAGAAACAGGAGAGTCTCTTCCTTTGTTAAATCTGGGATTCTTTGTTCGGCATTATGTTTATGGAAATCTTCTTTTTGTAATCGCAGAAAGTAAAACAACAATTTTTAACATGCAAATAAGGCGGCCCATCTCTGTATTAAATAATTTTATGGCAGAATATTTTGTAAAAGGAGAGCTTCTTGTCATAGCAGAGAAAGATTCGACAAATGTTCTCAATATGGAAACACAGAAACCGCTGCATACCTTTCATATAGGGACAAGAGCCGGAACATTTCAATTGATAGGAAAGTACCTGATTGTCATTGATTCAAAATCAGCCAGTGTAAAAATTTGGGATATTGAAACAGGCAAGCATTGCTGTTCAACTCCCAAATCTGAATCTAAGATATTAAGGCATCAAGTCATTAATATCACTGGAGACTATCTATTCATTAAGAGAAGCGAAAACAAATCTAAAATTTTCCACGTATTTAATCTGTATCTTGATGCGATTCATATTTTTAACATAAACACGGGGGAATTTATCAAAAAAATCAACTTGGGCCGTGCCGTAGACAATATCAGCCTTTCTGGGAATGGTTTACTGCTTAAATATCAAGAAATTAAAGATGGTTGTAAAATTACTAAAGTTCTTGATTTCAGCGCTTCGTCTGCATTCACAAAAGTGGGAGTCATCCATCATGTTGGGGCTAATTCTCTATGGTTACGCGGTTCAGGTGGTGATGTTCAGATTAACGACCAAGGAAATGAGTCTTGGAAAAACATCGATTGGCAAAAGGGATTCCCGCTTACTCGCGTAGATAACGATCATTGGATGATAACGATCCGACCCAAATCATCTGATTGTGAGGTGAGGATCTTCCGCAATGATAAGGATTGCCAAAAAGAGGAAAGTACCCGCATCTCTCCTGGCCAGAGCGAAGTTTTCATCGACAAGGTTAACTTCTGAGAGAATTGCGAACTCCATTCGTGCCCAAATGGGCACTTTTCAGTCGATCGGGGGTATAACTCGATATTAAAGAGGGAATTGCAAAACTTCATTCGTCCCCAAATGCGCGCTTTTGATGCCGAGGGAGGTTTTCGCGGGACCCCTAAGGCCCAATAGGTTATGTGGTCCCGCGAAAAACTCAATCGACATCAAAATCATCATATTTGGGCCGCGAAGCCAGTTTTGCAATTCCCTCTAAAATAAATAGTTAAATCCTAAATAAAACTGACTGTCATGATAAAGGCTGTTCCACTCAAAATTCCAGCTTGTTTCGATCCCATACTTCTTGAAGAAGTAAAATTCGAGATCGATCCCAGCGACGGCAAAATTTCTTCCCAACGACTTAAGATTTGTATACATGTAGGGAGCAGTGGAACCGACTCCTCTGGATCCAATTTTATCCCCCTTACCCAAGAACTCTCTCTGCCAACCCAGGGTGAGTTGCGGGGAGAAAGTAAAGTTGTCCCAAGTTCTTGTATAAAAAGTGATGAGCTCTAGGGTCAGCCGGAGTGTTTCGACGGTAAGGCTTGTGAATTCCTGGTCGAAGTGGCCAGCGCCCCTTTCTTGGAATTTTTGTACATAATTGCTTGCATACTGCAAAGTCGTCATAGGGGAAATTTGGAGGCCGGTAGGCAAGCTGGCTATTTGTCCATGATCAAGGGTGTATTCAAATCCAATGAGTGCACTATATTGGTCTCCATGGGGTGTTGCCTTGGCGGTATGAAGATCTCCTTCAAATCCTTTACGGGTATGCAGGAAGATCCAATCGTAATCGTATCCAAAAATGGCATTCACAGCTATTTCAGGCACTTGCCTTGGCACATATGTTGCATAAATTTTTGCTTTGCTCTCATCGACAATAAAGCCATTTCCTGAAATATGGTTATATTTCAGCAATGCCCCAACCCCAACCTGGGAAAAGGCATAGTCAAACCCTATTAGAGCTCCTGCTGCCCAAAAATCCAGCCCATCTGTTTTCCCCGTAGTTCCCGTGGGTCCAACATAAAAATGCCCTGGGTATTGTGCTTGTGGTTCCTCAACTGTCCGTTTTAGCTGCTGCTGTTTTTCTTGCACTTGAAAATTATCAGCAGCGATGATCCCTAATTTGTTATGAGAATAGAGATGCTCCTGCATGACCCCTTGGACATTAGCTGCTAGTAAGTGAGAAGAATCGATCCCTCCTTGAGCTATTTGAGTTGATTTTTCTTCCCAGGTTTCTCTACTTGCAGATAAGGCCGATTCCCTATTTTTTCTGCGCATGGCGCGATTCATTCTTTGCATCTGCGTTATTAGAAAGAAAAACGTGTTATTCTCAGATGCGGCTTTGACATGATGCGTGCTATTGATTGCCCTGGGTTGGGAAGAAGCCATAGCAGGAAGGATCAGGAGGGAGGCAGCGTTGGGGGCATAGTTGACCTTCGCTACAAATTGTGAGGGAATAAGCACATTTTCAAAAGTGCCTGTCAGGCCATTTTCTGTTGTTAGAATGGGGATTGGGGAACTAGGCAGGAGAGGATTATTTGAACTAAGAATAATTTCAAGGTTGCCTGCAATAGTGGCAGTCCCAGGAGAACCTGTCACGATCAGTTGAGAAAAAGTTTGTGGATTTGTGTAATTAATTTGGAGCGTTGCCAACCCGTATTGAGTATAAGAGCCATCAACAAATGGATTTCCCGTATCTGGAGGAATTAGGGTACCGAGATTTAACAAAGAGCCATTAATGATTCCGGTTCCACTTAAGGTTCCGTTATTGTAAAAACCATCTGAATTAGTTACAGTCCCATTAAGAACCATGTTTCCTGCATCAACACTTGTTTGCCCGAATACATTATCATAGGAAGATAGGATAAAAGACCCCGATCCCTGTTTGATCAGTGCTCCAGAGCCGGTAATGAGGGACGAGATTTCAAAGGGAGATGTCGAATTTTGAATGAGGTAAAAATCGGTGCCGTCTAACTCAATGGGAACCTGAATCAGATAGGCTCCATTTCCGGTCGCATTGGTAATATTGATTTCTCCTTCATTAGGAAATATAAATTGCCCTCCCGTATTCACAAAGGTGTAGTTGTTAGAGCTGTCGATATTTAAAGAAAGCAGGTTGATCGGTGTTGGCACATCGATAGACAGGGGAGTTGTATTGATATTTGGAAACGTGGCAGAGGCGGTTGGGCTATTGGGAGGGCCAGGAGGGGTCCAATTGATAGCCGTATTCCAAGACTGATTGGTGACATCAGAGTTCCAGATATACTCACTTATTCCAGTGGAACCAGTCGAACCGCCAGTTGGGCCGGTTGCCCCTCCTGTAGGTCCGGTCATTCCCAGTGGTCCTATAGGTCCGGTTGGTCCAGTCATTCCCAATGGTCCTATAGATCCTGTTGAGCCAGAAATGCCCGTCGAGCCTGTCTGGCCAAGAAGTCCTGTGGGTCCAGTTGAACTGGTTGGACCGGTTGCTCCAAGATAACAGACTCCACATAGCAGATATACGGATAGTGCTCTAGAATAGAGATGCTGGATCATTGATACGTCTCCTAAGGTGAGTGTTTGATTTCAAAAACTTACCCTAAAAAGCAAAAAATAATAAGTCAATACAATTTGATTATTGAGTCTCAAGAGAAAACAGAGAATCGGCATACGCCTTAGGATCAAATGACTCGAGGTCATCGACTTTTTCCCCGGTGCCTACCCAGAGGACGGGGATTCGCAGTTGCTGATAGATGGAAAGGACGATTCCTCCCTTCGCTGAGCCATCGAGTTTAGCCAAAACAATTCCATTCAAAGGGGTGACTTCGTTGAATACAGTAGCCTGATCGATGGCATTTTGCCCTGTTGTAGCGTCGAGCACCAGCAGAGTTTCATGGGGGGCTGTAGGCACAACTTTGCCAAGAGTGCGCCGGATCTTTTCGAGCTCTTTCATGAGATCGGTTTTGTTTTGGAGTCTGCCTGCTGTGTCGATCAGGACGACATCAGCCCTGCGCGCTTTGGCAGCAGTCACTGCATCAAAGGCAACAGAAGAAGGATCAGAGCCCGGGGAGGATTTAACAATCTCAACTTCTAAACGCTCAGCCCAAGTGGAGAGTTGCTCAATGGCAGCAGCGCGAAAGGTGTCACCTGCTGCAAGAAGCACCTTTTTTCCATTTTGCTGGAAGTGTTTGGCCAGCTTTGCAATCGATGTGGTCTTACCGCTGCCATTCACGCCGACAATCAGAATGACATAAGGTTCTCCTTCTGCGGGGGTTTTCGACTCCACTTTTTTAGAATTGGCTAAAATAGTCAGGGCATAATCGTGGAAGATTTTTAAGATCTCCTCAATGTCATTTGTCGGTTTAGTGCGCAAAGATACCCGAACCTTGTCGACAAAAGAGGTGGCGCATTTTGTTCCGAGATCCGCCTCAAAGAGAATTTGTTCCAGTTGATCAAAGGTCTCTTCATTCCAAGGTTTGCCAAAGAGAGCCTTAATCCGCATCGAGAGGGCAGATCTGGTCTTGGCTAACGCGCCCTTGATTTTCTGATATCCGCTTTTGAGAAAATTAAACATCGTCTTTAAAATAATAATTGATTGGAAATCTCAGTCTAGCAGATAAGGGATTTGATGTAAGCAAGGGAGTTTTAAGTCATGAATACGCATGAATATCAGGCTAAGCAGATTTTAAAACGGTATCATATTCCCATTCCTGAGTTCGGGATCGCAAGCAAGCCCCAAGATGTTGAGCATATAATCAACGATCTCAAATTAAAAGAGGCAGTGATTAAGATCCAGGTACATGCCGGAGGAAGGGGGAAAGCGGGCGGGGTTAAATTTGCTAAAACCCCTGGAGAAATTATCCAAGTGGCCGAGCACCTCATCGGAATGAAAATGGTCAATAACCAGACAGGGCCAGAGGGGGTGATTGCACATAAGGTGATGATCTCAAAACCTATCGACATTAAAAAGGAATATTATCTGGGTGCTGTGATCGACCGAGATAAGGCAGAGCCGATTTTGATCGCATCGCCAGAGGGGGGGATGGAGATTGAAGAGGTTGCAGTAAAACATCCTAATAAGATTTTAAAACTTCCCATAGAGCTAGATGGCTCTGTGCGAGGATTTCGCCTGGTGCGGTTGTGCAAATTCATGGGCTGGAAGGGGGAGATGGCTAAAGTGGGAACGACCATTGCTAAAGGGGTTGCCAAAGCCTTCATCGAAACCGATGCATCCCTTTTGGAGATTAATCCTCTTGTCGAATCGACAGATGGGAAGTTGTGGGCGCTCGATGCTAAGCTCTCTGTCGATGACAATGCCCTTTTTCGCCAGCCGGAGATTGCAGCGTTCTACGATCATTCACAACAATCAGAAAATGAGGTTGCAGCCAAGGAATTTGATCTTGCCTACATTGCCCTTGAGGGAAATATCGGTTGTATGGTCAATGGAGCAGGTCTTGCGATGGCCACAATGGACATCATTAAATACAGCGGCGGCAAACCCTCGAATTTTTTAGATGTAGGCGGCGGTGCTTCCAAAGAAAAAGTGGCAGCAGGTTTTAAGATCATCTTGAGCGATCCCAAGGTTAAAGCAATTCTTGTCAATATCTTCGGAGGAATCATGAATTGTGCAACACTTGCTGAAGGGATTATTGCCGCTGTCAAAGAGATGGGAATTAAAGTTCCTCTTGTCGTGCGTATGGAGGGGACAAATGTGCAAGAGGGGAAGCGGCTCCTTGAGCACTCCAAACTTCCTATTATTACTGCAGATGGACTGGCAGAGGCTGCGGAAAGAGTATGCGCTGTTCTCAAAGAAAAAGGGTAAAAACATGGCGATTTTGATTAACAAGAAAACAAAAGTAATCACACAGGGAATTACCGGCCAAGCGGGAAAATTCCATACAGAGCAATGTTTGCTCTACGGCTCTAATTTTGTCGGTGGCGTGACGCCGGGTAAGGGAGGACAGGAGATTTTGGGGCTGCCAGTTTTTGACACGGTTTATGAGGCAAAAAAAGCAACCGATTGCGACGCAACAGTTATCTACGTGCCAGCTCCCTATGCTGCCGATGCGATCATTGAAGCAGAAGATGCAGAGATTCCTCTCATCATTTGCATTACAGAGGGGATTCCCATACGCGATATGCTGGAGGTTTCCCGCTTGATGCGCGCTAGTAAACGCTCCCGATTGATCGGACCCAATTGTCCGGGGGTGATCACCCCGGATGAATGCAAGATCGGTATTATGCCAGGCTACATTCATCAAAAAGGAAATATTGGAATTGTTTCCAGATCAGGAACACTGACCTATGAAGCCGTTTGGCAAACGACGAATTTGGGGCTTGGACAATCCACCTGTGTTGGGATTGGGGGAGATCCTTTGAATGGAACTAACTTTATCGATGTGCTCAAACTTTTCCAAGAGGATCCCCAAACCCATGGCATTTTGATGATTGGTGAAATTGGCGGAGATGCAGAGGAACAAGCAGCCCACTGGATTTCCCGTCATTGTACCAAGCCTGTCGCAGGTTTTATTGCAGGGGTGACAGCGCCCGAAGGGAAACGTATGGGACATGCCGGGGCAATTATTTCTGGTGGAAAAGGGGATGCTAAAAGTAAAATGGAGGCCCTTAAAAAAGCAGGCGTCAATATTGCCGAGTCTCCTGCGGTCATGGGAGAGGCGATGCTCAAGGCAATGAAGGGAAGAAAATAATGATATTGCAGTTTCGTGGGAAAATTCCGGTGACGATTTACCCCACTTTTTGGCTATTTGCGGCCCTCATTGGCTATATGAGCAGCGAAAGTTTTCTCGGCACTCTGATTTGGGTGGGGATCATTTTTGTATCGGTGCTTTTCCATGAGTTTGGCCATGCCCTGACAGCCTCCTTATTTGGTCAAAGCCCGCGTATAGAATTGGTGGCTTTGGGAGGGTTGACCTACCACGATGGTCAAAAGCTCCCTTTCTGGAAGCAGTTCTTCATTGTGTTCAATGGTCCTCTTTTTGGTTTTTTACTTGCCATCTTTGCAACGCTCCTACTGCGCGTCCCTGCTTTAGCTCAAGGGATGACAGGTTCTATTTTAGAATTAACGCGCATGGTGAATCTGTTTTGGACAGTCATCAATTTGCTTCCCGTGATGCCGCTTGATGGGGGACAGCTGTTGCGGATCATCATGGAGAAGATCTTTGGGGTCAAGGGATTCAAGTATGCCATCATCACAAGTATTGCCGTTGCCCTTGCCATTAGCATCTTCTTTTTTGTGAAACAAGGGTTTCTGATTGGAGCTCTCTTTTTTCTGCTTGCGTTTCAAGGGTATGACACACTGCGCCGCACGCGCCATTTTTCTGAAACAGATCGGGACGATGCCCTTACCTCCCAGCTGGCCAATGTTGAAGAACTCATCCAGATGGGAAAAAAAGAGCAGGCGCACCAGCTCTGTCAGGAGATTCGAGCCAAAGCTAAAAAGGGGATGATTTTTGAACTCTCCACTCAGTACCTGGCATTTTTAAAGTACGAAAGGGGGGAAGTTAAAGACGCCTATGACCTTTTGCGCTCAATTCGGGAAGAGATTAGCGGCGATGCGCTTTGTCTTTTACATAAAGTTGCCTTTGAGCAAAAAGATTATCCCCTTGTGATCGAGCTTGCAGGAACTTGTTTTCAAAGTTGGCCAAGCGCTGAAACGGCGCTGCGCAACGCGTATGCGCATGCTCAGTTAAACCAAGTTGTGCCAACTGTCGGATGGCTGCAAACGGCCATTGGAGAGGGGCTTTCCAATGCCAAAGAAGTGCTTTCCGATCATATCTTTGATCCGATCCGCAACGACAGCGCATTTCAAGAGCTGTTTCGATCCGCCTCTCATTGAAGAAGCGTAAAAAAAATCGAAAAACTCTGGGTTCTTATGTGTGGAGTTTGGACTAAATTTGGCCTGGAGGGACGAGCGAGAGAAAATCAGATCTAACTTCCTCCTCATCAATAGCTAGCGCTATTAACCTCGTCGGTCAGTTCTGTCCCACTTGAAGAAGAATCTCTGTCCGCTCTATTTCCTTGATGCTCATAGTGATAATTTTCTCCATTTATGTACCTCCTTGGTAATAAAGGTTTTATTACCACAGAGCGGACATTTCTAAAAAACGCTAACAAGCACCCTGTTTGCATCGTTGGTACAGGGGCTCGAGTTTTGGGCGACACTATAGGAGAAGAACCGCCTGAGGAATTGAGTTGGGAGGACCCATATCCTCTAGTTTGCAGAGATGATGAAAGTCACAATTGGATGTGTACACTGCAACGCCTCTCCGAAGAGCCTATCTATTTTAAAATTACTTGTAGTGAATTTGTCGAAACACTTGTGTGGTCTCCGACAGGCATGTTGCGCATCGACACGCAGATTAAGGAAAAACGGGAGATTGTTGACTTTAATCCTTTAAAAAATCGGATTATCAAGGTAGGCGATCCAACAGAGATCCATATCGACAAACTCACCTTCCAAGACTAACGCTACCTGCGATCCAAGGCAGCATCCAATAGAGAGGTTCTTCCCAAGAACCTCTTTCTATTTTTTTGCATGTGCTCTAACCGTAATGCTCAGTCAAAGAACAACACTAAAAAAATCCCCTCTTTTCTTTTAAATGTGTTCCCGCTATAACTTCCCAGAGATCTACTGAATATTTTATTCCTTTTTAAAAGAGGCTCTTATGACACCTGTTTTTTTTCTCTCTCTAACCGCGTTTACCCTCGCACTAAGCGCTTCGACTTTTGCCGATGTTGCCTCAGCCGAGGAGCAAAGCCAGACCCTAGAAGAAACTGCTGTAGCTGAAGGGGAAGAGGGGTCCTTTACTGTTGAGGAAAAAGCTAGACGCACTGCTTTTGTGCAAAACAGCCCTTCAGAGAAAAACTCTGCAAATGAAACTCTGATCAAACCTCATTTTGCCGGTGCCAAGCGCTCCCAAGAGGCTGAAAAAAAATCGAGAAAGATCAAGAATCAGTGGTTTTTTAGCAAGACGCAGCCTAAAAAAAAGAAGCCGGCTGTCAAGAGCGAAAAGAGTTCCGATGAGCTTCCTGCTGACCGCCCCTATTTTAAAAAAGTTGGCAACCCCATCCTTGCGGTAGCAGCTAGCAACGCTTCATCAAACTCAACAGTGAGGCAATCTGCTTCTACTTCAAAAGAGCATGATTATCCAAGAACGGGCTTTAAGGCTCCGTGCGGTCATATCTTCATGACAGGGGAATGGCTTTATTGGAGAACTAGACAAGAGGGGATGGAGTTTGCTACCTCAGAGCAGATTGAATTCGATTTTCAGTCGGGATTTCGCGTAGGTCTGGGTGTTCATTTGCCGTCATCTGATGGGTGGTGTATCTATGTCGATTACACCAACTTTAATCCAGAGGGTTCTAAACACGCAGATGAGTCGCCCTACCCACTTTTTCTGTTTCAAGGGGCGGGATCTACTGGCACTGCCGTTGCAGAGGCGCAGGGTCGTTGGAAGTTGAAATTCCAGAGTCTGGATGTGGAATTTGGCAAGGCATATTACCTTACAAAAGCTCTTGTCTTTAGTCCTTTTTTTGGACTCAAGGGAGCATGGATTAAACAGCATGCTCACTTCGATTATGAAGGGGGGTACATTCCTGTAGGGCAAACCTATCACACCTATTTTAAAAATGATTTCAAAGGTGCTGGCCCGCTTGTCGGAACTGAAATGAATTGGCAGTTAGGAGCGGGTTTTAGCTTGTTTGGGGACCTTAGCTCGGCATTCCTCGTTGGTCAGTTTGAAAATGAGCAAAAGCAAAAGCAGCTAGATGGAGGGGAAGTTGTTCATCTAGACAATGATCACAATCTTGTCAGCCCCTTCCTTCAACTGCTGGCAGGGGTTGCATGGGATTACAACTTTAACGAGGATAGGTGCCACTTTGGGTTAAGCGCAGGCTTTGAAACTCAGTACTTTTGGGGTCAGAATCAAACTGAGCAATTTACGGCAGATACGCATCCGACCTATGTGCGTCAAAAGGGGGATCTTTCCTTTTATGGCCTAACGTTGCAAGCAAGATTAGATTTCTAAAATTGTTTGTGATCTTGATAGACTTGATACATCTCAGTTAGCATTTCTTTCAACTGGTTGTTTCCCGTCATGGGAGGATTGGCCGGCAAAAGGCAGGATTGTCTAAAATCTGCGTCTTGTAGGGCCACCTCATCTACCTTCTTCTACTCTGTCAACCATTGTTTGAGCAGGAGGGTGAGGGCTTCCTGTTCTTGGGGAAGGTATTTTTGTTTCAAATCTAGCAAATCGAACTCGAACTTGTTCTCGAGTTCCTTCGCATCATCGGCACAGAGTCTGGAGAACCAATGGATCAAGTTTTCTTTTAAAGGGGGCCAACAGAAAAACCGCCCAACTAGCTGCTTTTTCTCTACATCTTCAATTTTCTGTTTGTACTGGGTCTCAAGAACCTCAATGACTACTTTTTTCAGCAGGTAAGTTTCCGAGGTGCCGACACTCCAAGCGTACTTGATGCAGTCATTGGTATTGGAAAACATATGAGCGATATCATAATCAATGATAAATAAGCGGTTTTCTTTATCAATTAAAATATTATCGTCTTTTAGATCTTTTTGCAGAACGCACCGCTGGCATAACATCTGTACTTTTTCCAGGACCTTCTTATTGTAATCAGAACCCTGCTTACCCATGTCCTCTATAAAATCGAGTTCCCAAATCATGTGATAGCGCTCCTTCATTCTCGAATAGTTCTCATTAGTTACTTTAAGTAGAGCAGCTCCATAAAAGTGTGGACTTACGCCACAGTCGCTGGCTATTTTTTGTGCCTGGAGGTCCTCTCCTGTGCATACACTGAGAAAATCGACGATTTTATATACTCTTGTTTTTTCCGCAACTGATTGATGTTGTACATAATAAACATCACCTGTGCTCCCTCCCGTTATATATTTCCCTTTGGTAGAACTAAACCCTTCTTTTGTGATGATGGGGAGAAATACTGACTCTTGCTTTTTAGAACCATTAATGTTGTATTGCACATAGAAGTTGCTAGTGTATTGACTAATAACAGAATTTTTATCGGGAATTGCCAAATCTCTCTCTTTTACTGGTAATTCCTTGAGAAAAGGTTCTAAATTCCCGCCTTCATGAAACTGTTTAAACGTTACATATCTTTCTGTACTTTTATTCATAAAAATTACTTTGTTATTATTTATAATTAATTTTATTATAATAAACTCATTAAATTAATTCAACAGTATTTTAAATTATGTTAGCGTTTTTTAGAAATGTCCGCTCTGTGGTAATAACACCTTTATTACCAAGGAGGTATACCCAAACTTGTTACCGGGGCTAGCGCGCGGAGATATCTATAGATAACCGACGGTTATTTGAAAACAACCTCAAAAGTTGGTCGCCAGGTAGCGTGAAAGCTCCGTAGTTCGACGATTGCAAACGGATTTATGTTAAACTTTATTGGTCGGTTTGCGATAGCTAGCGCTATTGACTTCGTCGGTCAGTTAGATCTGATTTTGTCTCGCTCGTCCCTGCAGGGCAAATTTAGTCCAAACTCCAGTATTGACTAGGGCAATGACGATTTTATTATCTGTAGCTTCCAGTGAGCGGTCTACAATGAGAGTATCCCCGGCATTGCACATTGAGTCGCCAGCAAAGCGTACAAACAAAGTGGCAGCGGGATGGGATACCAAGAGTTCATTGAGATCGAGGGTTTTGTCAAGGTATCCATCTGCAGGCGAGGGGAATCCCGCCTGCACATTTGCTGTATATACCGGTGCTACTTCAAACGTACCTGTAATTTCTGTTTTAACGGCCCCCTTTTCCCTTCCCCCAAACAGGGCCTTATTACTTCGAATAATGTCCCTGTTTGGGGGAAGGAAAAATGGTCGCGTTAAAACAGAAATTACAGGTGCGTTTGAAGTAGCGCCGGTATAGATGGGCAGAGGCAAAAAAGAAGCTGTCTCTGCTTTGCATATTTTCAAGA
>CAJCHM010000050.1 GCA_903970255.1 Acidobacteriota bacterium | reverse complement strand
TGCTCCAATCACTGCTGACCTATTGCTAGACAATTGGACTCAATTTCATGAAGAAAACAAGGATAATCCTCATGTAAAATATCTTCAGTTTACCCACAGTATGGGAACGATCCAAACAAAAATTGCTTTGGAGAAGGCTCCTAAGGAAATCCGAGATCGTGTTATTGTCGTGGCTATAGCACCTGCAGTGATTATTCCTGAGGGGCTGTGCTTTGATTCTTACCACTATGCCAGCAAGAAGGACAAGATCCATCTAGGAGAAAACCTGGTCACGCTACTTGCAGCTGGTTCTCATCAGGAGGAAGATCAAAAAGAGATGTTAGACCAGCTCATTAAAAATAAAAGCCGGCTCATTATTTTAGAACCTCATGCAGAGGCCACAGGGCTAGATCATGATTTCGAAAGTCCTACTTATGAAGATGCGATTGATAAACATGTTAAGAAACATTTAAAAAATAACGGGCAGTATTGATGAGAGTTTTTTTCTTCTTGTTGTTGTTGGTTTTTATCGCTAGCTGTGATCCCCCTTATATTGAGGAGGGTTCCCATATGCCAGATAAAGTATCGTTGGCCAATGAGGTTAGGATTAGAACTCTTGTTCAACTAAAGAAGGAAATGGAGCTCTACCCGTTCGGAATTGGCTCAGGGATGATGGATCAAATTAGGATGCTCGCCCTGAGCTTTCGCTATTACAAAGAAGTCGATATTAATCAGGCGCGAGCATTGCTAATGACGGCGGGAACATTATTTCTTAATACAATCAATGCAAAAGAGCAGATTCGTCCTTTTTTACAAAACGATCCATTTCAACCAAATAACATTGAAATTGCCATTTTTTTAGCAAAGCCAAACGGTTCAAAGCATGATCCCGATAAGTTAACAGTAGTGTCCATGACAAGAGGGATTTTGGAATATGATGTTAGAAGCTCAGAAAATGGACGCCTAACAACAATTTATGAAGAAACATTCGAGGAAGCTGCCGAAAAGTTAGGTTTTGTAGAGGAAAACGGACAATATCACCAGGGAACCCAACTTGTACATGGACAGTGTCAATGAAATTTCTTTTGTTCTTGTTTTTGATGATCTTTATTGCCAGTTGTGACCTTCCTTATGTTGAGGATAACCCTTACAAACCTAGCGAGGATACACTAATCAATGAAGTCACAAATAGGACATTTGTTCAGTTGAAGAAGGAAAGAGAGCTCTACCCTTGCGGAGTTGGCTCAGGGATGATGGATCAAATTAGGATGCTCGCCCTGAGCTTTCGCTATTACAAAGAAGTCGATATCAATCAGGCACGGGAGTTGTTAATGGCTGCAGGAACACTGTACCTAAACACAATCAATGCAAAAAAGGAGATTCGACCTTTTTTACAAAACGATCCGTTCCAGCCGAAAAACATCGGGATTAGAATTTTCTTACAAAAACCAAATGGTTCAGAACCTGAACCAGAAACATTGACAGTTGCTGCAATGGTAAATGGAATTTTAGATTACGATGTTAGAATTGCAGAAACTGGACGCCTAACAACAATTTACAGAGAGACATTCGAGGAAGCTGCCGAAAAGTTAGGTATTGTAGAGGAAAACGGACAATATCGCCAGGGAACCCAACTTGTACATGGACAGTGTCAGTAAACAACTCCTGCCGCATAAGCTTTATGGTCAACACTTAAGTTGCCACATACGTGCAGTTTACAGCGCACGTTGCATCGCCGATAGATAGCGCAAGCTTGCAGTGGTTTTGACTTGCATTCAAGTCACTTGATGTTGAGGGAAGAAACCCATTATTCAGGTTATTAAAAATAAAAGCCGGCTCATTATTTTAGAACCTCATGCAGAGGCCACAGGGCTAGATCATGATTTCGAAAGTCCTACATATGAGAAAGCGATAGATGATCATGTTAAAAAACACTTAAAAAATAACGGGCAGTATTGATGAGAGTTTTATTCTTCTTGTTGTTATTGGTTTTTATCGCCAGCTGAATGTGCAAAAACAGCTCTTGCTTATCTCTTTGGAAAGATGGGCTGTATTTCGGTAACTAAAGACGTGCATTTCTAGTCTTGTCCCTAATCAAAAGAATGAGATAGACTCACTCCCTCGACCGTTGATTTTTCGTCAGACATTTCATTAATCAGGGCACTTTGAGGAAATAGGATGGATTTTAATGTTTTTTGTGATGAGAGTCACCCCGATCTTCTCGCATCCAAAAACTCTCCAGCACAATATCTTCTGATTGGTAGTTTATGGATGTTACGAGACGATAGAGAAACGTTTAAAGCAAGTATTCACGGATTGAGACAGAAGCATAAAATAGGCCCCGAGTTTAAGTGGGAAAAGGTTTCTTACTCCAAGCTTCCTTTTTATAAAGATCTGATTAGTTGGTTTTGGGAGCAGGGGGATCGGCTTCGCCTTAGATGTATTGTCGTTGATAAGAATAAAGTTGATCTTTTGCATTACCATGAAAATGATCAAGAGTTGGGTTTTTATAAATTTTATTACCACCTTCTTCATCATTGGATAGCAGATTTTAATAACTATCATATTTTTTGTGATTTTAAAATCAACCGAAGACGAGATCGTTTGCATATTTTGAAACAATGTTTGGATTGTGTGAATTTGTCCGCTAGAATAACTAGTGTTCAATCGACTAGATCTAATGAGTCTGTCCTAATCCAATTGGCAGATGTCTTAACAGGGCTCATTTCTGCAAGCTTTAACCACTCATATAGCAACAATAGTGCCAAAGGAGAACTAATCGCCTTCTTTGAACAATTGCTTAAACATCCAATCCGCCCTACTTTAAGCGCTGAAAAGAAATGCAATATTTTTAAAATTGATCTTGCAGGGGGATGGGAATGACATATCCATCACTTCTTCAACTGAATTCTAACGAAGAATATCGTGCTCAGTGGGAGGCTCATTATTGTCGACAACCTATTTTTACATTTGACGAGATACGGGTACGGTTTCGGAAAGAAGATTTTGATCATGCTTTTTATGAGTCAACCAAATCAAAAAAAGATGTTTTTTCTGCAAAGCGGGCAGAACGTTTACATTGGATTAAGATCGCTTTGCAAGACCCCAGGAGTGAACGGTTTGCGGGATGGGATAATACTAAGAAGCGTTACGACCAGGCTCGAAGGGTGACTGTTGTGATGGAGAATTATGTTATTGTCATAGCCCTTTTATTGCAGAGAGTTAATGAAGCCAGATTTATCACTGCTTATGTAGCTGATGCGATTGGAAGAAACGGGAAACCTTCAACTATTGATCTGATAAGGTCTGGTCCGCTTTGGGATCCAAGTGAAATAAAAAAACCGCTGATTTGCCAGGCTGGCTCAGCGGGAGCCTTTTTAGGTTCCACCATCACTGATGGAGAACTACCCTTAGTCTAACATCATTGATGCTTTTCTGGCAAATTCTCTATATCGAGGAGATAGAGGTTGAATTAGGGTTCTATTAAGAAGCTTAAGACAACAGAGAGAAAAACAAGCATGATTGAAGACGTTCTAAGGGCAATCTCAAACCATAAAGCAGCCAAAAAGCCTTTAAAATAAGACACATAAATAAGCCTTGAAAAGATGCGAAAAATTGTGTTAAAATAAGGCTATAACCTTTTGAGGGGGCTTCGTTCAATGAGAAAATAAGTTTGAATCCAATCTGTAACTAAATAACTTAGGATCAAACTTATGTCTCGGCTTCTTATTCAATTTTCACATCTTTTTAAATCTTTTGGCTCTTTTTCGCTTTTTGACGATATTTCTGGTTCATCCGACAAATGCGTACCTAAGGTTCAGTCGATCACATAGGTAACACTTTCCCTCCCCCCTCTGTGTCACAGAGGGGGGAGGGAAAGAAATCACGTTATGGACTCATTTGTCGGACGAATCTCTCTAAGTAGTTAATTATTAATGTAGTTCACTTTTTCAGGTCGATAAACCTGTTCTCTATGGGAAGGTACGCATTTGACGGATGAACCATATTTCTCTGTCGATCAATCAAGGAGATGTTTTTTCTCTCATTGGCGAAAATGGTGCAGGGAAAACGACGCTTTTACGGCTTCTAATGGGCGTTATTTTGCCAGATGCTGGCCATTTCGCCAGGGCGTCTCATTTGAGTATTGGGTTTTTGCCGCAAGAGGTCACTTTACAATCTGCCGATATTACTGCCAGAGTTTACCTCGAAGAGGAGCCATACGCAGCACTGGAAAGGCAAATGGCTGCCTGTTTAGATGATTCAGATCGATTAATGGAGTGGGCAGAGTTTCATGAGCGATATGAACAACTCGGTGGCTATTTGCGTTTGCCAATTGAGAAAATTTTAAAAGGGCTCAAACTAGACGTTTCTTTACTCGAAGTAAGATCAACGAGGCAAAAGGTTGGATCTGTCGGTAACGAGGTATTTAGACGGCTATATATTTCGAGTCGTCGAGCATCTGCCAAAGATTTTGCTAAATGGATCCGAGAGCATTGGAGCATAGAAAACAAATGCCACTGGGTAGCTGATGTGATTTTTTAAGAGGATTATGTTTTAGCGGACAGGGGAAATAGTGCAGAGAATATGGGATTGTTTCGGCGTCTGGCTATGAACATGGCTGCAGTTGTAGATCCAGAAAGGGGGCTTGCCTCTGTAAGGAGAGCAGCAACTTTCGGTACCGGGTATTTAAAGGGAATTTTGGCAACATTTTTCTGCTCGAAAGCGTCAAAACATTTTAGTTAAATGGCCCTGATGACGGCAGGGACATTATTTCTTAATACAATCAATGCAAAAGAACAGATTCGTCCTTTTTTACAAAACGATCCATTCCAGCCGAAAAACATTGAAATTAGAATTTTCTTACAAAAGCCAAACGGTTCAGAACCCGAGCCTGATAGATTGACAGTAGTGTCCATGACAAGAGGGATTTTGGAATATGATGTTAGGAGCTCAGAAACTGGACGCCTAACAACAATTTATGAAGAAACATTCGAGGAAGTTGCGGCAAAACTTGGAATTGTAGAAGAAAACGGACAATACCGTCAGATAGCACATGTTGCATGCAACTAAATCCATTGGTAAGGAAAGCTTGATCCACATTGCTTAAAAAAGGTACAATTTTTCAGTTACACTCTTGTAAAAATCGAAAAAGCATGCGAAGTCTATTTGTTTTAATTTTTGTTATGGTATTCCTATGTTGTGAGGCAAAAAATATGGAAATTCAAGGGCACCGGGGCACTCGAGGTTTGAAGCCAGAAAACACACTCTCTTCTTTTAGTGCGGCAATTGAGGCTGGAGTCGACGCGCTCGAGCTCGATCTCTTAATGACTAAAGATGGGGAGCTTGTCATTTATCACGATTTTTACGTGAATGAGCAGCTCTGTATGTATTTGGACGGAAGTGAGGTCACACCCCCTTCCCCCCTGGTGTATTCGTTAACTCTTTTGCAAATAAAACAACTCGATTGCGGAAGCAAAAAAAATCCCCTATTTCCCAGACAGCAGTTAATTCCCAAGGAGACAATTCCAACGCTCCAAGAGTTGTTTTCTATGATCTCCTCTTCTGCACATCCCCATGCAAAAAAAGTTCGTTTGAACCTTGAAATCAAGGGAGATCCAAGAGATCCCAAGCTCACCGCCTCCCCTGAATCATTTGTTAGAGAGTTATTAGATGTTGTTAACAGATCAGATTTTAAGCAGCGGGTGTATTATTCTTCTTTTGACCCTCGCATGCTCCATGAAATGCGCAAGTTAGACCCTAGTGCTACCTTGGCCTTTCTTAAGGCGGGCGATCTAGAGGGATTGGTGGAGATCGCAACTCAACTTCATGCAGCTATCGTCTCTCCTGAGCAGCATCTTCTAAAAAGCAAAGAGGATATCAAGTTTCTTCAGGATCATGGGTTCAAGGTGATCACATGGACCGTTAATGACCCTAAGCGCTGCATTGAGCTTCTGGAAATGGGAGTGGATGGAGTCATCACAGATTATCCGCACGACATGATCCAATTATTGAGGGAGAAGTAGTCTCCCCCATAGAGCCAGTTCTTGAATTAAACCTCAGCCAATTCCGCAACTGGTGGGCTCTCTTTGAATGAGGGGGCTTTCCCATCGGCAAATTTTGCAAAGATCGCTTTCTCAATTTCTTCGACAAATTTTGGATTTTTTTTGAGCTCTTCAACCGCTGCTTCTCTACCTTGTCCTAAGCGATTGCCATTGTAGCTAAACCAGGTTCCCTTCTTTTCGACAATTAAAAGATCTGTGCCAAGATCGAGAATGGAACCGACGCGAGAGATTCCTTCGTTAAAACGGATGTCGAATTCTGCAACTTGGAAAGGGGGAGCCATTTTATTTTTGACAACTTTAACTTTGACTCTGTTCCCGATCTCGGTATTGTCAGGCCCTTTGATCCCCCCAATGCGCCGGATATCCATGCGAATGGAAGCATAGAATTTAAGCGCTCTTCCCCCTGTTGTTGTTTCTGGGTTGCCAAACATCACGCCGATCTTTTCCCGGATCTGGTTAATGAAGATAGCGCAGGTATTGCTTTTGGAAAGGGATGCGGTGAGTTTGCGGAGTGCTTGAGACATCATGCGCGCCTGCAATCCCATAAAGGAGTCGCCGATCTCCCCTTCCAGTTCACTTTTAGGCACTAGAGCAGCAACGGAATCGATGACGATGACATCGATGGCATTAGATCGAGCAAGCATTTCTGCGATGTTAAGAGCATCTTCTCCACAATCGGGCTGAGAGATCATCAGCTCATCGAGATTGACCCCAATTTTTGCAGCATAGGAAGGATCCAGAGCATGTTCTGCATCGATGTAGGCTGCAACGCCCCCATTTTTTTGGGCGCTTGCGACGATGTGAGTTGCAAGTGTAGATTTTCCCGAAGATTCAGGCCCAAAAATTTCGACGATACGGCCGCGCGGTACGCCACCGATTCCTAAAGCCAGATCTAAAGTAATGGCTCCAGTTTTGATGACACTCATTTCGCGTGCTGCAGAATGTTTGCCAAGCGTCATGATGGAACCATCTCCAAATTGCTTTTCAATCTGAGAGATTGCAGCTTCAAGCGCTTTTTTCTTTGAGGGATCATTAGGATGGGACATAGGAACACCTTCCGTTGAATTTTCATTGCTACCCTCCATTGTAATCAGTTGAGCGGTTATACACAAATGGTATATAGAAACCAGATGAGACGATATTTTTTGGGGATAGACGATGATGATTCTTGCAGGCGATGTTGGGGGAACGAAGGTAAGGCTTGCCCTTTTTGAAGAAAGGGGGGGGATTACGTGTATCGATGAGGAAAAATTTGCTAGCCGCGATTTTCCGAATTTAAGCGCATTACTGATGCAATTTTTATCTTATGAGCACCGAAAACAAATCACAGTTGCCTGTCTGGGGATTGCCGGACCCATTAAGAATGGGATATGTAAAGCCACGAATTTGCCTTGGGAGATTTCATCAAAAATTCTTCAAGAAGAGCTACATATCCCTAAGGTGAATTTGATCAATGATTTAGAGGCCAATGCCTGGGGGTTGCGCTGTCTTTCTCCAGATGAATTCTTTACCGTCAATGTAGGGCATGAAGAGGCTGGCTGCAGAGCTCTAATATCTCCTGGAACTGGACTTGGAGAGGCTGGGCTTTATTGGGATGGGAAGACCCATCGCCCCTTTGCTTGCGAAGGGGGTCATTGCGATTTTGGTCCTAGCAATGATGAGGAGATCGATCTACTTCGGTTTTTAAGAGCTAAGTACTCTCACGTCTCTTATGAGAGATTGCTCTGTGGGTCGGGTCTTTACCAAATCTACCGTTTTTTGATCGACACCCAAAGAGAAAAAGAGGATCCCGCAATTGCCGCACTGATGCAACAAAGTGAACCTCAGCGGATCATCACAGAAAAAGGGATTAGCAAGGAGTGTCCTGTGTGTGTGCGCACCTGTCGTTTTTTTGTCAAATTGTTGGGGAGTGAGGCGGGTAACTTGGCGTTAAAATTTTTAGCTCTTGGAGGAGTTTATATCGGAGGCGGCATAGTGCCTCATCTGGTTCCCTTCATTGAAGAAGGAGATTTCATGAAGGAATTTGTAAACAAGGGGAGACTCTCATCGGTTCTTACAAAGATTCCGGTAAAGGTTGTTCTGAATGAAAAAACAGCACTGCTTGGGGCTGCGCGCTTTGCGCAGGAGAATAGGTAGAATTAAAAAAGAAAGATCCCATCTAGGGCTATGTCATGGTCTTCATTGGGCACCCCCTCTTCAACCAGCTGTTCTTTAAATCCTAAGCCTATGACTTTGGGTGAAAAGCCTTGAGCCTTTATTTTTCCAAGGAATCTGTCGTAATGTCCTTTCCCATACCCTATCCGATGTCCTCGGTGATCAAATCCAAGGCCGGGGACAAGGATGCAATCAATCTTGGCCATATCAATTTCACAGCATAAAGAAGGATCAGGTTCAAGCAATCCCCAAATGTTGGGTTGAAGTTCTTTGCCTATTTCAGTGACAGAGTGGATTGAAAGTGTATTTTCTTCAGTTATTCTGGAAAGCAAGAGTCTATTCTCTGTAGCAAGGCAAAGGTTTAACTCTGTCATGTCGATTTCACCTGGCATGGGATGAAAGGAAAGTACGGCTTTAAACGGTTTTAAAAGAGGAAGAATTTGCGCAATGATCAGAGCTGCTGCCTCCTCTTTTCTCATCGATGAAATTGTTCTTCTCCTTTCTTTCAAAAGAGAACGTATCAACTGTTTTTCAACGCATCGTGTCATGATTTAATTGGGGTTTCCCTTTTTCATACGTCACTTTTTTAAGAAAAATTCCATCGCTTGTATAAAGAGATGCGATCCCTTTGCCTGAGTCGATTTTACTTACGGCCTTTTTATCCCCTTTTTTGTAGTAAGAGCCTTTGAGCAAAAGATCGTTTTCATATTCCTCTACAAGCATAAGATCCCCATTTTTATACCAGGCAAAAGAGGTTCCCTGTTTTTTATTGTCATTGATTTCGCGCTGGCTCTCTAACCTCCCGTTGGGGTACCAAGTTTTCACTTGTCCCTGAATTTTATCTTCATTCCAGTTTAGGGAAAGTTTGGGTTTTGGAGTCTCATTTTTTTCTGTAGGGTAATATTCCAGCTCTTCACCGTTTTTCTTTCCCTCTTTGAGTGTATAGGCGCAATGAAGTGCTCCATTGGGATGGAAAAATTGCATCTCTCCTTCAAGGAGGCCATTTGTGATTGTGAAAAGAGAGCTTAAATTACCCTCTTTGAAACTAGCGAGCTTCCCCTGTCCGGCTTTTACGTCTGCAATGCAATTGCCATCCCTTTCAAAGTACTCCGCCTCTTTCAGATACCCATTCTCGTACACTTCCACAAAAAGCAGTTGATCGGGGTTCCAATATGCTTTGGCAACGCCTGATTTTTCCCCTTTATAATAGGGAATTTCCTCAATCAGATGCCCTTCTTCATCAAAAGTTTGCATCACGCCATGAATCTCTCCCTGCTGGTAGGGGATGGTTTTTTTTAGTTTTCCGCTGGGAAAGAAATAGGTAGCAGTGTTTTGTAGAACTCCTTTTTCATAATTGAATTCAGCTGTGAGGTTTGCTTGATCATCCCACACTTTGCATTCCCCTTGAAACACCCAGGTGGATTGAGCGAGATCATGGATGTCTGCAACGCCCTCAAGTAGATGAGCTTGGATTTTTTGTACTCCATTGGGGAACCATTCTTGGTAGATCCCATGGGCTCTCCCATCGATGGCCTCCATGTATTGCCAGAGCTGACCATTTTCATGGTAGCTTGTGATTTTTGATGTGCTTTGACCATCAGAATTGCGGCCATAGATGCGCAAAACTTTTTGGAAAGGTTGGGATGTTAAAAAGTTAGTGGTTTGAAACGAGGTGAGCCTATCTTTGTTACTGATTGTCTCAGTAAAACCGTTGCGATCGATAATTTGCATGCTGACGACAGTTGCGCTTTGATCTTTTGAGGTTCTGGAGGCGCAGCTGCTCAGTAGTATGAGTGCAAAAATTATAAAAAGTTTATTCATTTGTGTTTTCTCTTTTGATCAGTTGCATCGAAACGACATAGACTTTTTCCTGAGATGAAAGTTCTTTTCTGTTGAGTCTAAAATCTTTGATGATGAATTGGGGCCGCCCTTCTTTAGGTCCATAGGGCCAAATGGTGATTCCTTCGATGAGGCAGAGTAATTTCTTCAGATCTTCTTCATTCATTTCGACAGGATGTTGTTGTTTTTCTTCCACCTCGGTAAACCGTTCGTTGCTGCGTATCTGCTCTTCTGAGAAGATAAGCCGATTGCCCCCTTCTTTAAGAAACTGCAAGCGGCGATTCACTTGCTCATCCTCTGGGTTCTCCATTTGCAGAGTTTCTAGTTTTTTTATCTCAGGCAGAAGAAATGTAAGCGTCTCTACGTGCTTATCTAAATAATGGGGATCTGGGTTCTTTAGCGAGGTGAGGAGCAGATTCTCTTTTTGTAGGATTTGTTGTGAGCGGATTGCTTTTGTGTGAATTCTATTTATTTCTTCTTCGAGATGATTAAGTTTTTGAATCCCAAAGATAAAATTAAATAAGACCCAAAAAAATGGAATGGGAGCACAAATCAGGATGGTCCAAAGAGCGGTATTAGAGAATTTGATCGGAAGCCTCTTCACTTGACGACTCCTTTATTAAGTTCGAATGTGGCGTTATAGGTTTGATTTTGCGTCTGCCACTTCACATCTTTTTTCGCATTCACGATTTTGTCTCCCTTGAGGAGGGCTTCATGAAAATCTCTTGCTGCCCTTGGTGTCTTTGAGAAAAATTCTAATTCTGTTTGAGCAAAATAGGGCGATGAGGTCTCTCCAATCTTAGGATATTTTGTAAGAGTGTAATGGACCGATTTAATCTCAATCCCCTCTTTTTGCCCTCCATCTTCTGTTGCAAGGGCAGGATGGGCACTGAGCCATGCAAGAATATCGCTAACAAAGGGGACATCGGGAACAAATGCGAAGGCATTTTTTGGTCCTCTTAAGGAGTTTTCCCATGCAATGATTTTTTCCTTGATCTCCTCTGGCCTAGTAAAAGACCGATTTGAAAGCGACGGAGGAAGGGAGCCTTGAAGTTTGTCTGCAAGATGGCTTAGTTTTTTATTTTGCATCCATGCACTGCCGATTGCCATGAGCAGAGCGGCTCCTAGGCAAAGGGCGAGATAGGCAAATCCCTTTTTCCTTCTTTTTTCAAGCGTATGAGGAGGAATGAATTCTTTTTGGCAAAACTGGACGCAATAGGGGTCTTGGCTCATGGCATCCAAAGCAAATCCGATACTGATAGCATATTTCGGGTCTTCCTTAATGGGGAGCCTTTCCCCTTTAAAAACAGAACTGATCTGCTCTTCAAAATCGGTCTCTCCTGTGAGAATCCACGAAGTTTTTTCGTCGATGGCCCCTTTTTGTGTGAGGAAGGCGGAGAGTTTTTCCAAATCTATTGCCACTTGATCTTTGCTGGACAAGGTGATTGTTTGAGACAAAATCATCTCATTTCCTTCAAAGATCACACAGCAGAGTTTTTGATCGCGAATATCAATAATTAAAATTTTATTCTCTTCAGGGTGACTCCACCTTCCAAAGCGCATCAGCGCATTTGGCGCACAAGAAACAACATCCACTGCAATATCGAGATTTTTCAAGGCCCCAAGATGGGAAGTTAAATTTTCTTTTGCTGCTGCAATCACTGTGACCGATGTCATTTGCTTACTTAAAGACTTGAAAAGAGTGTAAATGATTAAGGCCTCCGATGGAAAAGGAATGAGGGATTCCAATTGAAAAGGAAGAGTGGCAAGAATTTTTCTTCTATCTTTGAGAGGCAAGTAAAGCTTGCGGATGAATGTTTCGGAACTAGGCAGTCCTGAGGCGATGGATATCTCAGCTCCCGTATGAAAAGGGGGGAGATTGTAAAACAGTTTTACATTGTCGGAGCCATAGGGAAATGCATGGACGGAATCAACGACAACCGATTGGTTTTCTTTTTTTAAAATTGCGACTCTAAAAACATCTTTTTCAAGAGTAATTCCTATATAGAACATCATTGCATGCCAAGCAGAGTTAAATAAATGATGATTCTACTCTGAAGGAGGATTCTGGGAAACAATTCTCATTGCATCTTCATATGCAGTAAGGGTAAAATCATATACCGAAACAACTTCAAGAATAATTTATGGTTTGAGATGCTCTCTTTTTTAGTTCAAGCGATTCACTGGGTATTCCAGGTTTACATCATTCTCATTATGGTGCGCATCATCGGTTCATGGTTTCCTTCTTTTGCTCATCATAAACTCATGCGGTTTGTAGCATTTTATACCGACCCCTATTTAAATCTATTTCGCCGGTTGATCCCTCCCATTGGAGGCAGATTGGACTTAAGTCCCATGCTTGCCTTTTTTGGGCTGCAAATGATGCAGGGTTTGGTCACATATGTTCTCAGAATCTTTACTAGGTTTTAGGAAGTGTTAAAAAGGCCGTTTAAGATGGGTAAGATTGTGTTGCCCTCAAACATTTTTTGCGCTCCTCTAGCGGGCTGCTCCGATTTGCCGTTTCGTCGGATGACGCTCAAATATAGACCGGGCCTTGTCTATTGTGAAATGGTGAAGATGGACGCACTGATCCGTCACGATCCCAATACCTACCGCCTCCTGGACTACGAACCTTCGATGCACCCCATCGGAGGGCAGCTTTGCGGATCTAAACCGGAGATTGCAGCAGAGTGCGCTAAAATCATCGAAGATTTAGGCTTTGATGTTGTGGATCTCAATTGCGGCTGTCCCGTAGATAAAGTGACCAAGGACGGAAGCGGTTCAGGGATGCTCAAAGATCTCAATCTGATTGGTGATGTCCTTTCCAATATGGTTGCTGCTGTAAAAATTCCGGTGACGATCAAGATCAGAGCCGGCTGGGACTCCTCGCATATTGTGGCTCCAGAGGTAACGCGGATTGCAGAAGAAGCGGGAGCCTCTGCTATCTGCATTCATGGCCGCACAAGAGCGCAAGGGTACCAAGGGCCTGCCAATTGGGATTTTATTGCCGATTGCAAAAGAGCATCTAAAACAATTCCAATCATTGGCAATGGGGATGTTGTCGATCCAATCAGTGCGCAAAAGCTGTTCGAGCATACCGGTTGCGATGCCCTTTTATTAGCACGCGGCACCATGGGTAAACCGTGGCTAATTGAAGATATCTATCGCCATTTTTTAGGAGAGGAGCCGATCGTGCGCACTGGTCTGGATCATCGCGATATTCTGCTAGAACATTTGGATCATATTGTTTCTTATCAGAATGATAGGCGTGCTCTATTAGATTTGCGTCGCATCGGCTGCTGGTTTTTGCGCGGGGGTAAAAATATGCGCCACTTAAGAGAGTCTCTCAATCGCTCGAAATCAGCACTAGAGATCCGGGAAATGATCTGCAATTACCCTTGGGATGAAGCGGGTATTTTTGATGCTGAACCGATTGAGCAGGCAATTTATGCACATATAGCTCCCTCCCCTTAGAGACGCCCAGCCTGTCCTACCCCGCCGATTCTCAAGAAATGTTTAATAAGTTACGAGGTCTTTTTTAAAAATATTTTACTATTGTATTGATTCGCGCCGTATATACCGGCGCTACTTCAAACGTACCTATAATTTTTGTTTTAACGCGACCATTTTTCCTTTCCCCAAACAGGGACATTATTCGAAGTAATAAGGCCCTGTTTGAGGGAAGGGAAAAGAGGGCCGTTAAAACAGAAATTACAGGTGCGTTTGAAGTAGCGCCGGTATATACTTAAGGTTAGTTAGAATCCAAGGCCTGTTGCTGGGATATATATCCCGATCAGCCATAAACCTGCCCAAAACACCTCGAGTTGATCTGTTTGGCTAAGGTCAGGGGGCAATATCTTCCATTATACTTCCGCATAAAAAATTTTAAAGTTTGAAAATAACTCGTTATTTTTATATAATGTAATTAATAAATCATAATTGTTTTTAAATAATCACAATAATTGGTAGTAATATGTACATAAATTGCCCGGATGGTAGTAATACGTCAAATATAATTTGTAGTTATAATAGCTCGTTTGAGTATTTTTCCTCTCTCCCGCACGAAATAATTAAAAAAATTATTCGCCAATGTCCTAAAACATCCGCTCGGGTCTGTACACTTTTTTATCGGATTGCTGCCGAAGATTTGCTATCACAATGGAAATCATTAGAAAACAACGCTGCACTATCTTCCAAATTTAGAAAAAAATTAACTGAAATTCGAGGAGGAGATGATGATAAAAAAAATGGATTCGATCTTATTCATGAGTTTTTTCTCAGTGTAAAAAGTACATACAAAGAAGCACTTATGCCCCCCGTCTTCCCTTTCGACGAAAAACTTGGTATTTTCGTCAAAATAACCCAAGTAGATTTTACCAGACTTGGTGAGAACATGCTTGGAGATTTTCAAAATTATCACCTCTATAAATGCTGGCCTAAGATTTGTTTAGGATTGCAGAAAATGGGTGTTAAATTGCCTTTGATGGATGGAAATGCTATTAGAATTTGGATGGAGCTTGAGGCTAATCGACAAATACTTGCTAAAATTAGACTGCTTGATCTTTCTAATTTGGGTTTAACAAGTTTGCCTCATGAATTTATTCATTTTACCGGATTAATTAGGCTTTGCCTGAAAGGCAATAAACTAACGCATTTACCGAAGTCAATTTGCAATCTTAGATCATTGGAACTGCTCGATCTTTCCGATAACGAACTATCGGATCTGCCCGAGTCAATTGACAAGCTTATGTTGATAAATAAGCTCAATCTAAGCAACAACAAGCTAACGCGCTTACCGGAATCAATTTGCAATCTTAGATCATTGGAAATGCTCGATCTTAGCAAAAACAAGCTAACGTATTTGCCACTTTTATTTGGCAATCTTAGATCATTGGAAAAGATCAATCTTTGCGATAACGAACTGTCGGCTCTGCCCGTGTCAATTTGTAACTTCGTATCACTAAGAGAACTCGACCTTAGCAAAAACAAGCTGACGTATTTGCCACCTTTATTTGGCAATCTTACATCAGTGGAAAAGATCAATCTTTGCGATAACGAACTATCGGATATCCCTGTGTCAATTTACGTCCTTGCATCATTAAAACTGTTCGACCTTATTACCAAAAAAAAATGGGCGACGTGTTTTTCACCTTTCTTTGACAACGCATCATTAAAACTGCTGTCACGTTTCTTTGGCGACCTTCCAATAGAACTGCAGAAAATGGGTATTAATTTGCCTTTGATGGATGGAAATGCAATTAGAACTCAGATGTGGCACGAGGCTAATCGACAAATGCTTGCTAAAATTACACTGCTTGATCTTTCTAATTTGGGTTTAACAAGCTTGCCTCCTGAAACTATTCATTTTACCGGATTAATTGGGCTTTGCCTGAAAGGCAATAAACTAACGCATTTACCGGAGTCAATTTGCAATCTTAGATCATTGGAACTGCTCGATCTTTCCGATAACGAACTATCGGATCTGCCCGAGTCAATTTGCAATCTTCCATCATTAAAACTGCTCGACCTTAGCACAAACAAGCTGACGCATTTGCCACCTTTATTTGGCAATCTTACATCAGTGGAAGAGATCGATCTTTGCAATAACGAACTGCTGGATATCCCTGAGTCATTTTGTGATCTTGCATCATTAAGAATGCTCGACGTTAGCAAAAACAAGCTGACGCATTTAGCGGAGTCAATTTGCAATCTTAGATCATTGAAACTGCTCGATCTTTCCGATAACGAACTATCGGATCTGCCCGAGTCAATTGACAAGCTTGTACTAATAAAAAAGCTCAATCTAAGCAAAAACAAGCTGACGCATTTGCCGAGTTCATTTGGTCGCCTTACAGCATTGGAATCTCTCCATGTTAACGACAACAAGCTGACCCATCTCACCGATTTAATTGGCAAGCTTGTAGTATTGAAAGTGCTCAACCTCAGCAATAACCGTTTGACGTATCTGCCTAGTTCAATTCTTGATGCTGGCAAAAAAAATGGTTGGCAAGAAACATTAGAACTTAGCTTAGATGATAATATGCTACTGTTAATTCCTAAGAGTGTATTAGATAAATTTGCAAGCAATGCAGAGGTTAAAAATTTTAAAAAGTTAAGACGTTTTAGGTCTGATTCTTCTCCCCTAGAGAAGGTGTGTCGGATGATCAGATGGGGATCGGAAGATAGTTTTAATGATCCATATGGTAATTTTACAGAAAGACTTGAATGTCTTATCAGAAAGTTAGGCTCCTCTGATCAAACATATTTATATTATTTATTAGATAAAAAAATTTACGAGAAGACTGGGAAGAAAAATGAGGGGGACTATATTTCGATAGCGCGGAATCGCTTTAAAGATATGCGCTTGTTTGCCTCTGCTTTAGGAGAGCTTCTATACTCACTCAAAAGTATAAAGAATATCAATTGAGCTTGTGGTTTAAGATTCTTCGTTAAACTTTTTCTCGAAAATAGTCAGCAGTCGTATGAATTCTGAGGTGGATTCATTAAAAACTCTCTCTTTACTCGGAGATAGCCTCTTTTTTTTAGCTCTTTTTTTAGATAGATACCCGATAAATCCATCAATGGTTTGGATTTTAGCGCGATGATCTTTACAACGGGTAGCAAGTTCTCGATCGTTTGTTACAACAGTGATCTCTGCAGGATTTTTAGCATGGATCACTTCATCAGAGATGTATTCATCTGCAGTTTTGTTTTTAGAGGTGTAAACCAGCTCAAGGCGGTCAAAATGCCCTCTTGTTGGATAAGATTGATGTTCATCTGCTCCATCGAAGACAAGAGTGATTTGAAGGTTTAAGGCAGAGGCTGCGCTATTGATTTCCTCAATCATTTGCTGGCGACTATTCTCCAGAGATTTACGTTTTTTTAATGCGCGGAAGAGAAGATTATATGCATCAACGAGATAATGCATCAGGAGCGTCTTGTTGCAGGGATGCTAAGAAAGGGATGAGTCTATCGAGGGCTTTGCGCCGATGGGAAATTCTATTTTTGGTTTCTTCATCAAGTTCTGCAAAGGTTTTTCCATATTCATGTTTCACAAAGAGCGCATCATAACCAAACCCAAAGCTGCCTTTTTCTCCTTCTAGGATCATCCCTTCAGAGACTCCCTTGGCTGTTTTTTTTATTCCTTGAGGAGAGGCAATAGCAACCCAGCATTCAAAATAACCTTGTCTATTTTGTTCTTGGATCCCCCTCATCTCTTTGAGGAGTTTTTGACGGTTCTCTTTATCGGTGGCATTTTCTCCAGCGTAGCGTCTAGAATGAACTCCAGGAGCTCCCTGTAATGCGGGAACCACTAGACCTGAATCATCAGCAATTGTCCATCGATTCAACGCCTTTGCAGCATGCTCAGCTTTGACAATCGCATTTTCTTCAAAGGAGTTTGAGGATTCTAAAGGGGGAATATAATTGGGAAAATCGATGAGGCTCAAAAGATCGAAATGCCCCATTTTCTTCAGAATGGCGCGGAATTCTCTGATCTTATGCATGTTACGGCTGGCAATGACAAGTTCCATAGAGTCACAATGTGTAGTTTGAGATGCTAAAGAATCATCATAGCAGCAGGGCTCAAGAATTGTAAGAGAGAATTGCAATTCTCTCTTTGCGATATACGATACAAGGTCCAAATTTTAAGCTTTTGGCTGGGTGTCGCACATTTTCAAAATTATTTATATATCAGCGCCACTTCAAAATTACAGGTGCGTTTGAAGTAGCACCGGTATATACCGGCGCTACTTGAAACGTACCTGTAATTTTTGTTTTGACGGCCCCCTTTTCCCTCCCCCCAAACAGGGCCTTATTACTTCGAATAATGTCCCTGTTTGGGGAAAGATTGCGAATTCAATAATCTAGCGCAACAACCATCGTTAAAACGATGTCATATTAATCTATTTATTAATGATTCTAAGTGTTATTAGTTAATATTAATTTAAGATAAAAGTTGAATAATGATTAGTATAATTACATCTATTGTTTTGTGTTTAATTTCTGTTTTTGATATAATTTGAATTATAAATGAAAACAAGATACAATTAAAAAAAATAGGTTTTTTTATGAATAATACTTCTTATTGTCAGCCGGCCTGTCGCTTTTATTCTTTGATGTCACCAGCAGCTATTGAAACAGATAGAAAGAGCAGTAAAGAATGCTTTCTTGATTACTTATCAGATGAGGTAATATTACAAATCGCACATGAACTACCCGCAAAAGATATTGTGTTGTTTGGACGGACTTGTAAACGTTTTCGCAATCTATCAAAAAAAGATTTGCTTTGGAAGCCTATTGCAGCCCCGTTTTTTAGTAAAATGCAAGACTGGTTGAAAGCTGACGAAACTGGAAATGTAGGCTATAATTCATTTCCTGGAAAAAAAGACTTTAATAAAACTATTAATACCTTTTTAACATTTTCGAAACAGAGAATTAATGAATTGCAAGGCCCGAATCACTTCAACGGGAAGATAAATAAAAAATATCTAGAAGCAAAGAAAGCCTCTCAGCAGATGGTTACTGTTGCGAGCATTACTGCTTTGGAAATTCAGCAACTTCATAAGTGTGGATTGGTTGATTTTTCTATAGATGTGCCTTTAGATCAGGAAGGTTTAGTGAATTGCCAGGATTTTTACGACTCCTTCCAACAGCGTGCCAACATGCCATGCACGCAACTAGGAGGATGTGATAATATTAGCTCGCAAGGTTACTTCCTATGCGAACGATTAGTAGCGGCATTCGTAAACTATAGCAAATTACGGCGCCAAAGAGACGAGTTGATTCAAGAGCTGACCATAAATCTCTTTTGCAGAAATAAAGGTGTAGAATTTCTCCAAGTATTTTCCCCAGTAAAGTGCGAAGAAATCCTTGAAAAAATGTTTGAACAAGAAAGCGTAGCCGAAAGCAAAAACAACTAAAACGTAACTTTGCAGAAGCTCAAGAAATTGCTTTTTCCATTTTTACTAGAGTGAAAATGGAAAAGAGCAATTTTTTTTAAGATCAGACTTATACTCAAACAGCCGTCGGTTATTTATAGATATCTCCGCGCGCTAGCCCCGGTAACAAGTTTGGGTATATACCGGTGCCACTTCAAACGTACCTGTAATTTCTGTTTTAACGGCCCCCTTTTCCCTTCCCTCAAACAGGGCCTTATTACTCGAATAATGTCCCTGTTTGAGGAAAGGAAAAATGGTCGCGTTAAAACAAAAATTACAGGTGCGTTTGAAGTAGCACCGGTATATACCTGCGCCACTTGAAACGTACCTGTAATTTCTGTTTTAACGGCCCCCTTTTCCCTTCCCCCAAACAGGGCCTTATTACTTCGAATAATGTCCCTGTTTGAGGAAAGGAAAAATGGTCGCGTTAAAACAAAAATTACAGGTACGTTTGAAAGTAGCGCCGGTATATCTCACCAATGCCTTCCCACGCTCTACAGAAAACTGCGGATTGCTGTGATAGTCAATTCATCACCCTGAAAAGAGAACTTGTCTCCAACAGATTTCCCTTTCATTGTTTGAGCAAGTTTGGATTGAAAGGAAAGGATATTTTTCTCTGGATCGGCATCCCAAGGCCCTAGTAGAGAATACATGATTTTCTCTCCGTTTGTGTTTTCACAATCGACAATCGTTCCAATCCCCACCTCATCGGTTGAGATGTCCTCTTTTGTGATGACTCGAGCGCTTTTGAGCTGATCGGAGAGCAATTTGATTTCTGATTGGAGACGGTCTCTCTTTTCAAGAGCTGCTTTAAATTCAGCGTTTTCTCTTAAGTCTCCATGAGATCTGGCCACTTCAATTTCTTTAGCATTTTCAACTGTGTCCACGGTCGCAATCTGTTGGATCCGCTGCTGTAATTTTACATAGCCCTGATGCGTCGTCCAGATCACTGCATTTTCATCTTTGGTTGCGCCACTTTTCTTTTTTGCTTTTGCTAGGGAAGGATGCGCAACTTCTGCAAGCGAGTGGAAGATTTTTTGGTCGTGATCGCTCAAAGAATGGGATTTGGAGGCTAAAAGGATAAACTCTTTTGTCTCTTCAGCACTAGCTTCCTGCATCATTTGGCGCACAATGGCAAAGCGTCCCCCTGAAATTAGGGAGAGAATTTTTTTCACTCTTTCTCGTTGCTCAGGATCATTTTCGATATGGCTCAAGAGGATAAGAAGCCCTTCAAAAAAGCGGAGCTTGCCTTCTTTGTCATTAAAGGGGATCGCAGCTGGTGTTTGCAGCTTTTGAAAATACCACATGAAAGCTTCAGGATGCTTTTGAGGATGGGAGGATAGTTCATGGAGCATTTTCTTGAGGCGCACATCCTCTTTAGCGGAGCTCAATTCTGCAAGAATGTAATCCCTAAGCGGCGTTTGATCCACTTTGAAGAGCAAATCAAAAAAACTGTCCTTCCAGTCGGCTCGGTTTTTTCTTGCCTCTACTAGAACCCGTTTTTTGAAACTTAATACTTCAACAGAGTCGAGAAGGGTTTCGATCGATTCAAAACGATTGATTAGCTCTCCGATGAGGGGATACTCTTTTGCACTATTCAAGTCCTGAAGAAAAAAATGGATTTGAAGTTCTGTGGCTGGGACGATCTCTTTAGAAGAGAGCATCTCTGTCATCTTGGCCAAAAGTGTAGCTTTAAAGTCGTTGTTTTTTAGCGTTTCGGGGAAATCTCTGAGGAAGGTATATACCATCTGGATAAATGCGTTTGCATCTGGCTTGGTTTCGAGTAATTCCTGCAATCTGTGCTCGTGCGTAAGTTCGCTTTTGCGGATGTGGAACGGCTCGCGGATATCTTCCGGCGTTGCAATCATCGTGTCTTTTTTAACTTTTGCTCGCGCAGTTTGCCACCAACGGGTCCATTCTGCTGCTGGGATGACCAAATCGCAGAGTTCATCCTTAATTTCAGCGGCAGTCTTAGGCCCTAAATCGCGCAAAAGCATGCGGATAACCTCAACGTGGTTATCTCTTGCTTGTTTTTCAAGAAGATCAGGGCTTCCAAAACGCAGCGCAAGAAAATGGTCGTCAGGGATCGGTACTAATGTTTTAAATGCTGTTGCAAACGATATCTCTTTTTTTCCAGGCACGTAATCAAATTCTAAAGTGAGCTGTTCTCTAACTAAAGAGACATCGACAATTTCTCCAACACCCCAGCCTCCGGTATGGAAGACGTATTTCCCTTTATCCATGTGGCTCAGTAACTCGTAGTTGCTGATTGCCCCTTGGAATTTGTCTTTGCCACGCAGGCCGACAAGACGGATTTTGTCGTTAAAGTATTTTTGATCGCTATAGCGATTTTTAAGATAATTGTAAGCCAGTTCCGCTAGTTGGTGGTGATTGGTTGTTGAGATATCGACAATTAACCTGAGAACTTCGCGGGACATCTGATTTTCAGGCATTTTTTGCCAAAGAGGAAGGATTCTTTCGACATGCCTACCAAAAGGATCTGCTATATCAGATGTCTTCACTGATTGGAGGATCTCGCAAACCTCTTCTGCCTCCACTTCATCCCCAGAGCAATACTCTTCCCAAAGTTTCAGGAAAGAGGGGTAGTCATGATTTGCAATATGAGTCTGAAATTCCTTAAGATAACCCATGGATATTCCTTTTGATGAATCTGAAAAAAACTACAGAGCTGAGGCGAAGTATAGGACGAGCTTTAATTATCTTCAATTCTTTCCTCTCAAACCTATAGGTTCTTGCTAAAAACAAACTTTCTCCTTAACTTTCTTCGTTCTACCTTGAACCACGAAGTTAAAAAAACTGTTGCCACCTGTGATGAATTGTTTTTTCATTTTTTTCTGCATCTTGACCTGGGTTTATCACCCGTTACTCATGGGGTCCCAAGATGAGGGGATGCTGCTTTTCCGCGATCTTGAGCTTGTGAAGCAGATTGATGATCAGCTTCATGATGCGCTTCCCCTTTCTTACAGCTATTCGATGGTCGGTGGCTATTTCAATATGCCCTCTGCCCGGATGCCAAAGGCGGGAGAAATTGCAGTAGGAGCTGCAATTGTTAAGCCCTACGATATCTACAGCCTCAATTTTCAAATGTTGCAGAGACTCGAGTTTGCTCTAAACTACCGCGTCTACAAAGGGGTGATCGAGCGTAACTTTGGACATGAAGGTTTTGGAGATGATGCAGAGAGGATCGGCAATGTTAAATTAGGGATTCTTACTTTGGCCGATGGTTTCCCCTCTCTTCCTGAAATCTCGATTGGAGTTGAGGATTTCATTGGCACAAAGAGGTTCAATGCAAAGTATGTCGTCATGACAAAGCAGTTTCTAGATTGGAACTTGGAATGTTCTTTAGGCTATGGAAAGGGAAGAATTAAAGGGTTTTTTGGAGGCGCGGCTTGGAGCCCTTTTCGCCATCTCAAAGTACCCATTCTTAAAGACATCTCTTTTTTAGCCGAGTGGGATGCAATTGACTATAAGAAGCACCCTCATGAACACCCTTCCGGCACCACAGTAAAATCCAGAATCAATGGAGGGATTTCCTTTGTCGGTTGGGATACTCTGCAGCTCTCTTTAAGCTCTATTCGAGGAGAGGCCTTAGCCGGGTCTGTATCGCTTCGCTATCCCATTGGCACAACAACGGGCTTTTTCCCCAAGGTAGATGATGCCAGTCTTTATCAATCTCCTGTCAATACTGAGCCTTTGGGAGTTGTGCGCAATGAAAGAGAGTTCATCCATGAGATCGCTTATGCCTTGAGCGATCAGGGTCTTGATCTCTACACAGCTTCCCTAGGCTATGATGAACAAGGCGGTAAGGAACTCTATTTGAAGATTGTCAACAACCGCTACCGCAGAGAAGGAGTCGTGCGCAACAGAATCCAACACGTT
Source organism: Acidobacteriota bacterium (assembly GCA_903970255.1). Lineage (GTDB taxonomy): Bacteria > Chlamydiota > Chlamydiia > Chlamydiales > Rhabdochlamydiaceae > CAJCIW01. The sequence continues at coordinate 16,377 of CAJCHM010000050.1, read as the reverse complement.
CTGGCGGCATTAACCCCATCGGACATTAAAACAATTCTTGTGATTATTGAGGCGGATGCCGTGCCTTGTCAGGCTTATTGTTTTCGCAATGAGGATTTGCAGCGCTGGCGTCAGGGAAAAATGAGTGATTTTGAATTGGAAACGCTCTCTCCCATGAGGGAGGCTCCTTCGTATCCTAGTCAGTATGATGCAGCTGTTGTTTTTCAGAGGCATAAACCGATCTGGACTTTCACAATCCGCCCCCGTCTACTCACCTTTTTTGGAAGCACTTCGGGTAAATTTAAGTACAACGTGAGCGCCGTAGCATCCCCTGAAGGATATATTTTTAATCAGGTCTACTACAAGCTGCAGCTGAGCTATTCGATTAAATCCAGTATGCAAGGGATTGGGGGCCCTGACCGCGCCAACCCTTCCCGGGAACTCATTGTGCGCACAGATTCTTTAAAATACTTTCAAACAAATTCTTTTTCCATGGACCAGGCCTATTTGCAAAGAAGTTGGAATTTGGGAAGAAGTTGGTTTTATCGTTTTGCATTGGGTTATTTTGAATCTGCATACGGCGGAGCTGCGACAGAGTTGCTCTACTATCCGGTGAACTCGAGTTGGGCGATCGGTATGCAATTTGCAGCGGTCCCAAAACGGCACTACCATGGAGTTAAGTTCAGCAGAACAACGCTTCAGTTAAGAGGGGATACTTATGTGAAAGTGCCTTTCATCGGGATCCAATACTTCCTCGATTTTTACTACGATTGCAAACCTCTAAATATGGATCTATTGCTTAGTGCCGGACAATTTTTGGCCAAAGATAAGGGTGTGCGCATCGATGTCGGGCGTTATTTCAAAAGCGGCATGCGCTTTTCTATCTGGTGCACATTTACTAATGGACATGATCATGTGAATGGCCACACCTATTTCGACAAGGGGTTTGCCTTCATGATTCCTTTGGATATGTTCCTCAAGCAGAGCAGCCGCAATTATTTGGGATATGCTATGTCTGCATGGTTAAGAGATGTCGGCGCGCGCGCTGAAACAGGGAAAAAGCTATACTGGACCCTTAGAGAAGAGCGATTCAACTATTGAGCAATTCAGAATTTTTTATTGGCAAAAAGTAGGTAAAACAACTAAAATTTACATTTCACTACCCCTGGAGAACTTTTATGAAATGCAAATCGATGATCTTGTCACAACTGGTTTTACTATGCAGTTATGCCCATGGCTGTGAAGACTTTGCTAATATCGACCTAGATACGTATTTAAATGAACGGGGGGTTTTCATCACCGAAGGGTATGTCACCGTGGAGCAAAAAGCGGAATTTATCCAGGATTTGCAAAAAACATCTTCGATCAAAAAGATCTTGGAGATTGGGTTTAATGCCGGGCATTCTTCGGAACTGTTTTTAAGTGCGACAGAGTGTGAAAAGTTGGTTTCTATCGATATCAATATCCACCCTTATGTAAAAACGGGAGTGGAATTCATGAAAAAAAAGTTCGGAGATCGATTTACTTGGATCGAAGGGGACTCTCAAATACAAGTTCCTCGTTATGTCAAATCCCATAGAGGTGAAAAGTTTGACCTGATTTTCATCGATGGAGGGCACTGGTTTGAGTGTTGCTATTCCGATATTTGGAACTGCAGTTTCCTTGCGCATGAGGAGACGATTTTATGGATAGATGATTACGGAGGGGATGTAAAGGCAGCTGTGGATAACTGGGCCAAGAGAGGGCTTATCACATTGCTAGGTTGCAAATCCTGTGGAGATGACTCGAGAACATGGGCGATAGCGCGCTATAATCCAAGAGTGGCCCAGCACTAACACCGCTAACAACTTGCATAATGAACCTATCCTATCAGGATAGGTTCATTGGGTGCGAGGAGGGGGGGTCTGTTCTTTGTAGAGATAATTCCCCTCAGGCTGAGGAGGATAAGGTTCTTGCCTCTGGGGCTTGCACATCCGATTTCCCATACAGCTTTGCGAGGTGACGACAGCACCGGTAGCAACGATATCGCAAAAAGCATAATCGCCTCCGTCGAGGCAATACCATAGAACACTGTAGGGTGTTTTAGAGCGGTAGGCTTGATTGAGATCGCCGTTTGATCCCCCATATGTCCCAAAATTACCATAGGTGTCTGTCCAAACTGTTTCTTTTTGCGATTTGATAACAACCTCGGATAAAAATGAGCCATCGCCGCCTCGGATCACAGCTCTAAGGTCATAAGGGGAATTATTAATTAGACGCACAGTTCCTGCAAAAAGCAAAAAAGGAAAAAAAATCATACTCAAGAGTGCAAAAGCACATCGACCAAAACCCATTTGTTTTTCCTCAAATTAATATCCATTTTCCTGTTGCTCAGGAGATTGTTCTGGTTGCGGCGCTCCTTGGCATTGCTGAATCCCACCACAACTTTGCGCAGTCACGACAGACCCGGCAGCGACGTTGTTGCAGGAGCCATAAGAGCTCCCGTTTAAGCATAGCCAATTGACAACATAGGGAGTTTGCGAGATGTTTTGGGTTTCTGTTCCAAAATTCAATTGGTCATTGCTCCATTCGGCAGCATCGCGAGGGGTGAGGATGAATTCACCTAAAAGTGTTCCCGTGGCATCGTAAATCATCGCCTTTAAGGTGTAGATAGAATCATTGAACATGCTTACTGAATTAGCAAAGCATGCGCTTTGGAAAAAGATGCATACTACAGCCAGAATTTTTTTCATCGAGTTTCCTCTTGTACAATCCCTTCTTCAATTGATGCCCATTTGAAATCGATCTGTCCCATGGAGGACAGGGCGACATCTTTTAAAGCGGGTTGATTGACATATAACATGGTATAATAAAAAACTGGAATTATTGGCATCTCTTCCATCAATATTTTTTCACTCTCCTTGAGAATCTCGATCCGTTTATGCGGATCTAAGATTTGTGAAGAGAGATCCAGAAGCTCAGTAAAGTGAGAGTTTTCCCAGGAGGTGTTGTTCGATCCCCCTTTTTTATGTTTGAAAACCTCTAAAAAATTGATCGGGTCGGGAAAATCTGCAATCCAGTCGCAGGATGCTAGCTGATAGTCTTGTTTAGAAATTCTTTCGATGTACACTTTACCCTCGATTGCTTCAAGTTTAACGCGGATTCCAAAGGCCTCAAACCATTGCTGCTGGACAGCCTGGGCAATCAGATGAGCGCGCTCTCCTGCGCGGTACATGAGAGATATTTCAGGGATTTCTTCCCTTGTTAAATGCAGCTCATTAAGCGCTTCAGAAAATAACGCCCTTGCCGTTTGCACATCAGAATCTTGAAAATAAGGTTCTTCTTGCAGTCCCAATGAAATAGGAACAAGACCTGTTGCAGGGATCTGATTGCCTTGAGTGACGTGGTCGACAATTGCTTGCCTGTTCATTGCCAGCGCAAACGCCTTTCTCATCAAAGGGTGGTTAAAAGGGGCTCTTTGGGTATTTGTGCGAAAGAAATAGGTTCCAAGAAGCTCTTTGGTATTAAGAAGATTTTTCCCTCTTAACATTTTAATCGCATCAACGGGAAGAGTGGAAAGGGGGGAGCCTGCCCAGGAGATCTCATTTTTTTCAAACAGTTTTAACTCGGTATCCGGCTGGAGGATCTGCAATTGGATATTTTTAAGTTTTACTTGCCTCTCATCCCAGTATTTTTCATTTTTAGCCAGACAGAGCTGATCTTGATGTTTCCAATCTTTGAGCTGAAAAGGTCCATTGCCAACATAGGTGTCAGCATTTTGTGCCCAAGAAGGGTTTTGTTTATCCAGCTTTTGATTGACTGGGAAAAATGAGGGAAATGCTGTTAGTTCCAAAAAGTAAGGAGTGGGGTTTTCCAGCTCGACAACAAGGGTGTGGTCATCGATCACCTCAACGCCAATTTTATCGATGTCGACTTTCCCTTCCTTGGCAGCCTTGCCATTTTTAATCACATAGAGATTAAAAGCAGTGTCGGAAGGGAAGTCTTTAGAGAGCGTTTGTTTCCAGGAGTAGGCAAAATCAGAGGCTGTGACTGGATCTCCATTGGACCAGATGCTTTCTTTGAGATGGAAGGTGTATTTTCTTAAATCGGAGGAAATCTCAACGCTCTCTGCCAAAGCAAGTTCTGGTTTCTCCAAAGGGTTGACCCTGGTCAGACCCTCAAAGAGCATCCGAACAATTGTCTGAGATTTGAGATCGCGGCATTTTCGAGGATCTAAGACTTGAGGCTCATCGACAATGTTGATTGTCACGGTGCGGGAAGAAGATTTTACATCATTTTTTGAAGAGGAAGATTGACATCCAAACCCAATCAGAGCCAAAATAATGCTCACAAAATAAGTGACAGAGTAACGCATAGCTTAAGTTTCCTAAAATTAAAGGAGTTGAATTTTACTTAGACTCGACTTTAGCCATTGGAGCAGGGCGCTTTTCCCAGATAGCATCCCCCTGCCTGCGGGCGGTATCTAGAAAAATCGCCCCGGTTCAATGGCTAAAGTCCAGTTAGAGTGTGACAAACCCTGGTTAAAATGCTCTGACAAGCGGGAGGAATGAGCGTTTGTCACAGCCCAAATCTTACTATAATTTAGAGGTGCCTATGATTCAAACACAATATGCCATTACACAATATCCTACCCCCGTCCTTAACACGCCTGATTTTAAAACTTGTTTTGGTGGAGAAAGTGGTGATGATCTCCCCTTAGATGAACAAAATTTAATGCGGACAGTTGAGGTCATTCTTTTTCCCGGTACAAAAGTAGAGCTGTTGCAACGGGTAGCCAACTCCCACATTTGGAAAATTACGACAAACGAATATAAATCCACCCAAGACATTTATATCGACGACCGATTTGTTAAAACTGATTGCGAATCTTTCCCTGAAAGAGAAATTAAGCTTCCCTCTATTCCTGAAATTGTAAAAAGGATGTCAGAGTTAGTCGGAACCCCTTATATTTGGGGCGGAAATTGTTCTGGAGGGGTGGAACTCCTTCCAACACTTTATCCAAGCAAAACTAATATGTCGGAATTGAGCCTGTTAATTCAAAATACTTGGTGTTGTAGGGGGGTTGATTGTACTGGTTTCGTCTTTGAGATCACAAATGGATTTTCTCCACGCAATAGCGCTGAGTGGCTTGATTTTGGAGATCCGATTGAAATTGAAAATAAGAATGCTAGGGGAATCCTCAAAGAGCTCCAAACTCTCGATGCTATCGTTTGGAAAGGTCATCTCATTATTGTGTTAGATTCTGAAACGCTCATTGAAAGCATACCACCCAATAAGATTATTCAGTCCTCTGGCGTTGTCAAATTCAATGCTCTGCAACGCCTCGAATACATTATGAAAGAGAGGGTCCCAGTAAACACACCGAATTCCACAGATAAACCCCATTTTGTCGTGCGCAGGTGGCATCCCCACAATAAATAAAAGACTTTTTTCACTTGATTGAACGGGGAGAATATGTCACCCTGAAGGATCAATTTATTTATAGAGGTTGTTAAATGACTGAAGGCTATGAAGAGTTCACAGAGAGTCAACTAAAAATCCTGGAACGCTACGTGACTAGCACCTCTAGCAATATCTTTGCTCTGCGCAACTTGCCTGAGGTGATTAAAGGGGCTCTTTTCTCCCGCTATTCCCGCTCAAGCCTGGGGCTTAGGTCTCTGCTATTGAAAGATTTTATCCTGAATGAAGAAACTGCCTTTAGCGCCATCACAGGCGCCCATTCCAATTCAGAGCATGAAGAGGATGAGCTTGAAGATCAGATCACAGCCATTAAGAAAGCCCAAAATTTTTACGATAGAATTTTAGATGGTTATGGGGATGATTCAATCGGAGAATTAGGTGGAGCTCACCTTGCCATTGAAAACGTATCGATGATCGCTGCTAAAATCATTGAGGATTGCCGCATTGGGGGCTCCCCTCTCGAAAAGTCGACGCGCTACATTTATTTCGATCAAAAGGCAAAGGGGGAATACCTCTACTATCGGGAACCGATTCTCATGACCTCGGCGTTTCGCGAGCCTTATATCAAAACATGCAATCTTTTGTTTGAAACTTATTCTTCCCTTATTCCGCCACTGACAGAGCTGATGGAAAAAAAGTTTCCCAAAGAGCACGACATCTCCAAAGTTGCCTATGCAGCAGCTCTTCGCGCTAAGGTTCTCGATTGTCTAAGAGGACTTTTACCGGCAAGCGCGCTGACAAATATGGGAATGTATGGCAACGGACGTTTTTTTGAAACTTTGATTCAAAAACTCAATTGTCACAATTTAGCAGAAATGCAAGATATCGGTAGAAAATCTTTTCATGAACTCTCCAAGGTGATCCCCTCTTTTGTGCGCAGAGCTGATCCCGCGCATAAATATCAAAGATCCTATTCGGGATTTCGCGAGCAGATGGATGGGGATCTAAAAACAATTGCAGATCGTCATACGACATCGATTGCTAAAATGAATCATGCTGGAGTTAGGCTGATCAATTACGATATGGAGAGTCCATCTAAGGTTGCTGCCGCATTGCTCTTTGAACATTCCAATGCCGGATTGCACGAGCTACAAGAATATTGCCGCACCCTTCCCGAAGAAGAATTGAGCAGGATGTTAGATTCGGCCGCCAATTTCCGCGAAAACCGGCGCCAAAAATCTCCCCGTGCACTCGAACATGCGACCTTTACTTTTGAGATTGTCGCGGATTTTGGTGTCTATCGCGATCTCCATAGACATCGGATGTTAACCCAAGAAAGACAGCTTCTCACCTGTGATTGCGGCTATTTTCTTCCGCATGAGATCATCGGAACAGAAATGGAGAAGACTTATAGGGATGCGATGGATGAGGCAAAAAAAGTTTACGATGCGATCGCAGAAGAATTACCAGAAGAGGCGCAATATGTTGTCCCCATGGCCTATAATATGCATTGGTACTTTCACATCAACTTGCGCGCTTTGCAATGGTTGTGCGAGATCCGATCTGCACCTGCAGGGCACCCCAATTACCGGTTCATTGCACAAGAATTGGCAAAACAGGTTTCTAAAGTATTTCCCTCTTTTGAAAGATATTTCAAGTTTGTCGATTACGACGGTTATGAACTTGGGCGATTAGGACAAGAGATACGGATCGTAGAAAAGCGGCTGGCAAGGAGCTCTCATGATTGAGAAGCAAGGAAGCGTTCTTGGCGGGATGCTGCTGATTGCAGGAAGCTGCATAGGAGCGGGGATGCTGGGCTTGCCGATTGTAACAGGCCTTTCTGGCTTTTTCCCCTCTTTAGGGATGTTTTTTTGTGCTTGGATTTTCATGACGGCAACTGCCTTGCTTCTTGTGGAGGTCAATGGCTGGTTTTCTAGACAAGTCAATCTTTTAACAATGGTCGATCACTCTCTTGGCAAATGGGGCAAGGGGATCTGCTGGATCACTTATCTTTTTCTGTTTTACGCTTTGCTCGTCGCCTACATTTCCGGCATTGGCGGCCTATGCGGAACATTTTTTAAGGTCAGCTTTGACACTGCTTTTCCTCCCTGGGTGGGAAGTTTGATCTTTGTCGCTCTATTTGGATGGATAGTTTACTTAGGTACCCGCAAAGTTGACTTGTTCAACCGGGGTCTCATGGTCGGTAAAATTGGTTTCTTCATCCTTCTTGTTTCTATCGGTATTTTTTATATCAAACCCTCATTTCTTCTTAGATCAGATCCGATTGAGGCGCCTTCTGCCTTGCCATTGCTTGTGATTGCTTTTGGCTTTCATAACATGATCCCCAGCCTGACAGCCTATCTCAAAGGGAATTTGAAACGGGTGCGTATCACAATTTTGGGCGGTAGTTTAATGGCTTTTGCCATCTATCTGATTTGGGAAATTCTCGTCCTTGGGATCGTCCCATTGGGTGGACCTAATGGTCTGATTGAGAGTTTAAAAAATGACAAGGAAGCTTCTCAGTCGATTGCATTGATCATCGGATCGCCTTATATCCGCCTTTTTTCTCAAGGGCTGGCCTTCTTTGCGATCCTAACCTCTTTTCTTGCCCAGGCGCTAAGTCTTGTCCATTTCCTCTCCGATGGTCTAAAAGTCAATTATAAAAAGCAGGAGAGCATTGCGCTATGTGCCCTTGCACTCATCCCGCCGCTTGTGCTGTCCATCATTTACCCCCAGCTGTTTTTCAAAGCTCTCAACTTTGCCGGCGGTATCTGTGCGGTGATCCTATTTGGAATCTTACCTGCGACGATGGTTTGGATTGGAAGATATAGAAAGGCAAACTTGGGAACCTATCGCATGCCCGGCGGCAAACCTGCGCTGCTCCTTATTTTTGCTTTTGCCTTGAGTATCCTGTGTATTCAGGTTTCCTCTATGCTGGGATTTAAGCTGCATTAGAAATCGGATGAGGGAACGGTGACTGCCCTTCCCTCAATAAAAATTAGCTGGAAAACTTCTTAGTATAGTCGTTAACATGAAAACAAGCCGTTACTGAACGTGTCAAAAACTGAGAAAATATAGCAATAGAGTAGAGGCGGCTCTTCCCACCGCTACTCTATTGTAATCATGGACATACAGGCGATGTTGAAATGGTTCCCGATTCAGTAATAGGGCCTATATTATTCGAAGCTTCTGTGAGGTTGAGAATTGAGGTGGCGCCATTTTCTAAAAAGTAGCCAAGAGCTGGGGCTGTATTTCTTATGAGGTCGACGCAAAGTTCTGAGGTGTCTGCTGCCTTGGCATGAAAATCTTGCATCGTATTTTGCATGAACCGATTGTTGAGAATATTGGCATTTAAAAAGCCGGTATTAGAAAGATCAAGACGCATCCCCTCGTTTGTATTATTGATAAGATAGTTGCCGCTGATTGTTCCTGTAGCTATGCCGCTGTCCTTGACTCCCACATAAATTCCATCTTGCCCAGTGCAGGTATTGGACATAATTTCCATCTGCTGGGAGCTGGTATCTTTCAACCCGATATACATTGCGCGGTTTCCTGCAACTGTCGTTACTAAGGTATTATTGGTGATCGTTGATTGGAATTGAGCTGTATTTGCGCTTTCAACGTCGATCGAATCATTTCCTGTTGTGATCGTATTGCCTGTAATATTTAAGATGAGAAACTGATCGTTGCTTGTGAGGAAGATCCCTTCGACATTTCCACCATTTGAGATGAAATTGTTTTGAATAGAGATGGTGCCGGACAAATCTCCTCCATTTAGAAAAATCGAATCAGCCCCAGTATTTGTGATATTATTATTTTGAATTGTGGTCGTTGTTAGCGATTGGCTTGCGATGGCATGGCCATTAGGAGATGCGATATTAAAGCCTGAGACTACTGTATTGTTAGCAAGAGTAATCGCATCGCCAATGGCGCTTGTCATTGTCGGAGAGGTTGAGCTCTGATTGGGAATGATCACTGTGCCCAAAGTTGTTTTGATCGACTGATCGATCCCAGATCCAAGGAATTGCTGTCCCAATTGCAAGACGATTCCCGCATCCATCCCATTTGAGGTTCCATCTCCTGGGAATACATAGATGATATCGTTAGGGCCGGAATTACTTTGAGCTGCAATCAGTGTATTATAGGGGGATTCATAAGTTCCTGCGGAATGGCTTGTGTTATCGACAAACAAGAAAAAGTAAGGTTGGCCAGTTGCGGGGTTGATCGCTTTGCTGATTGTGCGTTTTCTATCAATGACGATAATCTCATCCCGGTTCACAGGTTGTAAAACGCGCTCTCTTAGAACAAGATGTTTGTGGCAGTATTTTCTTTCCTTGATTTTCTTGCGTGGGCCAAAGGGGAAAATAAAGCTCAATTGCCCTTGAACGACGCCTTTAAAAATCCTGTCATAGGATGCATTTCCCTCCAATCGGATATAATCGAGTAAATCGATGGCAATCCGTCCCTCTCCTCCCCAAGCGTTTTTTCCTTGTCCTTCCAAGTAATAAGGTCCTCCCGCTGCATAAAACGAGGCATACCTTAGCTTTTTAATGTGAGCTCCCAGTTCAGCATTTGCTCCTTTCATCGCAAATTCACGTTTGCGCGATAAGTTCATATAATTGTTTTGGAAATTATAAAATCGGGTATGAAAAGGAGCGCTCTGTTTTTTTCCTACAGGAAGATAGCCATTCAAGCGGACATCCCAAATTCTTCCCAGCGACTCAAGACCTAGTGCAAATTGGTTGTAATGGAAATGATTTGTTTGACGATAGTCGTAATAACTATTGATTCCATAAACACGGGAACCCACCCAACGCAGACCAAGACCTGCATTTGCTGCCAGCTTTCCGTTGTTAAAGACATGGCCTCTTAAGTCTAAGAAGGGGACCCAGGATTTATCCAAAGTTTGGGGCAGAGTGAAAAATCCTTCCAAGGTGGTATAGCCTTGATTATAACCCACACCGCCAGGTTCGATATGTCTTGCAGTAATGCGCATAGGACGGGGAGTCTCACCGCAAATCGGCCTCGAATTGTTTTGTTCGGCCCCATGAGCTTCATGTAAAAATAACAATCCCATCATTAATGAATAGCGCGCCCAACGGATATGCATCTTAACCCCCATTTTCTAGAGGTCAAGTTAAGATATTGCGACTATTTCTAGCAAAACAAAAATATCCATTGTGCTATGTTTGAGCTTCATTTTACACACCTGTAAAAGCCGTGTTTGAACTTAAAACAGAATTTACCCCCTGCGGGGATCAGCCAAACGCAATTGCCTCGCTTGCCGCAGGTGTTGAGGCGGGCAAAAAATCGCAGGTGTTGCTCGGCGTTACAGGTTCAGGTAAGACCTTTACGATGGCTAACATCATCGCAAAAGTGCAGCGCCCCTCGCTTGTCATCGCCCACAATAAGACATTGGCTGCACAGCTCTATCAGGAGTTCAAATCCTTCTTTCCCAATAATGCGGTTGAATATTTCGTTTCCTATTACGATTATTATCAGCCGGAGGCGTACATTGCCAGAACGGACACTTATATTGAAAAAGATTTAGCCATCAACGATCAGATTGATCGGATGCGCCTAAGTGCGACACGCTCTCTTATTGAAAGAGAGGATGTGATTATTATTTCCTCCGTTTCTTGCATCTATGGTTTGGGACTTCCAGAATATTACTCTCAAATGCTCCTCACAATCAAAGTGGGAGAGAAGCGTCGGAGGGATGATGTGTTGCTTCACCTTGTTGAAATGCGTTACAAGCGCAACGATTTCGATTTGATGCGTGCCACTTTTAGAGCGCGCGGGGATAGTTTGGAAATTATGCCCGCCTATGAGGAAAATATTGCCTATCGGATTGAATTTTTTGGAGATGAGATTGAGCGGATCAGCCTGATCGATCCACTTCTTGGGAAAGTGAAGAAACGATTGGATGAGGTCACCATTTATCCCGGCTCTCACCACGTCACACCTGAATCTGTGCGTCTGAATGCAATCGACACAATTAAAGCGGAGCTCAAAGAGCGTGTGGCCTTTTATGAATCGGAAAAGCGTTATGTCGAAATGCAGCGGATCCATCAACGCACAACCTATGATGTTGAGATGATGAAGGAGATTGGCTTTTGTAAAGGGATCGAAAACTACTCGCGCCATTTCAGCAAAAGATCTGCTGGAGATCCACCGCCGTGTTTGCTCGATTATTTTCCCCATGATTTTCTTCTTTTTATCGACGAATCTCACCAAACTCTTCCCCAACTCCATGCCATGTACAATGGAGATCGTTCCCGTAAAGAGTCGTTGATTGAATTTGGATTCCGCCTCCCCTCTGCCTTTGATAATCGGCCTTTGAAGTTTGAAGAGACTTATCGCCGCATCCATCAGGTCATTTATGTTTCAGCAACGCCAGGTGTTTGGGAAGTTCAAGAAGCTGAGGGCGATGTGGTGCAGCAGATCATACGACCTACCGGACTGCTCGACCCTCAAATTGAAATCAAGAGTGCTCAGGGCCAAGTCGATGATTGTTTGGAGCAAATCCGGCAGGAAACAAAAAAAGGGGGGAGGGTTCTTGTCACCACGCTTACAAAAAAACTCTCCGAAGATTTGAGCAAATACCTTACAGAAATCGGGGTGAGAGCCAAATACCTCCATTCCGATATCGATACCCTCGAGCGGGTACAAATCATCAATGATCTTCGGCGCGGGATCTTCGATGTCTTAGTTGGGATCAACCTTTTACGCGAGGGGCTAGACATTCCCGAAGTTTCTTTAGTCTGCATCCTGGATGCCGATAAGGAGGGTTTTCTTCGAAGCGAAACAGCGCTTATCCAAACCTGTGGAAGAGCTTCGCGCAATGTGTTGGGACGGGTGATCATGTATGCAGATAAGATTACTAACTCGATTCAAAAAACACTCGATGTAACTCTGCAGCGCCGTAGCTTACAGGAGGCTTACAACACAGAGCATGGGATTACTCCTCGATCTGTGCGCAGAGAGCAAATTCAAGATTTGGCACAAACCTTTGGAGAGGTAGCTGAAACTCTTCAAGAGGAAGATCATTCCCCCTCTTATTTAACAGCAGATGAGGTGGAAGAAAAGATCAAGGGGTACGAGATTGAGATGAGAAGAGCTGCTAAGGAATTGCGTTTTGAAGATGCAGCTTATTTTCGCGATCAGCTCCACACCTATGAAAAGCTCCGTATTTTGGAGGATCCCTCATGACTGCAAATAAAATGGGTTCTTTTCTTGTTTTGTTGCTCTTTTTTCTCATCCCTTTTCAAAAGCGATTTTCTGGCGCCTTTGACTCTTTTTCCCGCTCCCTCATCCTTCCTGATTTTCCACTCCCGGAATGTTTCTCGCGCAATGTGCATTTTTTTCTTTCAGATTTTGTCATCATTGCCCTTGTGCTCGTTCTCTTTTTTTGCCTCAAAATCTCTTCTCGAGAATTTTTTCTTGCGGGCCCATCCAAATACTTGACGATGCTGTTTTGCATCTATTTGCTCTCGACTGCAACCTCAATCACAAAAAACTATTCCCTTCAGTACATTCGATTATTTGAGTTTTCGCTCATTTTTTTATTTTTCAATTCCATTTGCATTCTTCGGGAGAAGATCAATTTTCCAAAGCTCTTCTATCGACTAGCGTGGATCCTTGTCTTTCTAGCCCTTCTTGAATGCTTGATAAGTCTCATCCAATATTTTTCCCAGGATGCCGTTGGGTTAAAATTCTTAGGAGAGAAGCATCCGAAAACCTTTTCCTTTGTCAACACCTCCGGAAGCTTGTGGCTTTGGGGATCGAGAGAATCTTCTTCCATCCTTTATCGGGTCTGCGGCACCTTCATGCACCCCAATATCTTAGGCGGATTCCTTTTTTGTTCTGTAATGGCTTCCTATTTTTTGTGTATGCAAGAAATTGCAAAAGGCAAGCGTCTCTTTCTTTACTCGACGCTCTTTCTGCAGTTTTTTATCCTTTATCTCACTTTTTCAAGATCGGCAATTTTTGCCCTCATTCTCTCCACTCTGCTCTGGTGTATCCTGCAGCTCAAAAATGCTAGGTTTACATTTCAAAGGGTCAAGATGTTAGCAGCAGCTGTGCTGATCTTCGCATTTATTGGGACTGTTCTGTTCTATCCCCAACTCAAAGCGCGCGGTGGATTCCTCAATTATAATAGCGTGACAAAGCGAGCAGATAGCGAGCGGGTAATTTACATGAAAGTGGCCCTGGATATCTTAAAGGAAAACCCATTGCTTGGCGGTGGATATAATAATTTTCAAATCCATGCCAGTCATCTCCAATCCCAGTTTCCTGGCAACTATTTATATTCGAAGGTGCATAACATCTACCTTCTCATCGCCTCAGAAGCTGGCCTTCTTGGAGGGGGGATTTTTCTTTTGTTTATCCTATCGCTCCTTGGCACGGCATATAGAGGTTTGCAGAGACCTGAAAATTTTCAGTCCAAGGCCATTCTTCTTTCCATATTTTTTGGATTTTTGATCATTGGCGCTTGCGACTTTTACTTTCTGGAAAGCCCGCAGGGCTCTTTGGTATTTTTTGGCATTGCCGGTTTGCTTTATGCCGATAATGGAATGAAGCATATCGAATTAAATAAAGAGGGAATTGCAACACTCCATTCGTGCCCAAATGCGCGCTTTTGATGCCGATGGAGTTTTGCAATTCCCTCTATTAACAATATCGATCGGTTTGCCACGATCGAACCGCTGGATTTTGACACTAACTGCCAACCAACTTTTGAAATTGTTTCTGTATAATTGTTTTTACTTGAATTTTCAATGTCAGTTTGGGCATCCTGATCTCTGTTTAACAAGGTGAGAGCATTTTTTCTTCAGAGGAGGTTAACAATGAGATTGCGAAATATTTTTGGTTTTGTATTTTTTTTACTCATCCAATATGGGTTGTTTGCCGCATGTAGCAACTGTGGCGGGCAAGAGTTTGTTTCCTGCGAGAAAACGTATATTCAAGAAGAGCAAATCCATGTCTATGAAAAGCGTATTTTCGTGGATCTGGGGGATTCTGTTTTACATACTTCTGGAATTTACTCCGATGAAAGAGGCTATTATTTTAAAGATTATAAGCAAGGAAATTGCGATAGCGGAGAATGGCAATGCCAGCATTGCAAGACGTGTAATCCTATCTGGAATACTTTATGCAAAAAGTGTAGTCGCATAAATTGGAAAGGATCGGACTAAAATTTTGAAGATATTCAGACAGATTCAAATCCAGTTAGTAAAGACGCTCCCAACTTTGATTTCTTTGGTAGGTGTTCTGGGTGCTTTTATCCTGATAGTGCCCCTTTTCGAAAAAAAGAACTCTGTTCATAAGATTTTAAGTCTGATGCCTCAACAAGATAGGCTGGCCCTAGATGCTTTTTTTCGCATTCTTATCTTCAAAAGCTCGTTTGGCTACGTTCTTTATGGGGACAAGCCGATATCGCTGGTAGATTATGTCAGCAAATATTCAGATGGATTTTATGGGGGAATTCGATACAGTGATTTGTCGATTGCAAATGCGATTTTAAGAGAGGGCTGGCGTGTCTGGGAAAAATATCAGCATCTTTTTCCATCCAAGCATTATATCTTGCATCATTTCGGAAGAAAAGATCGCGATAGCGCGTTCATTCTGATGATTAATAGGAATGCTTTTGAAGATACATTTGCAAAAAATAATCAAAAATTCATTTTGAAATACGGTTCCGATATTACAGCGGAGAAAATGCTCCAAAAATGCTTAAGTAAAGAGAGTCTATTTGCAGCAGATTTTATGTATTGTCATGAACTGCAGGGGATCTTATTTGGTTTTGGCAGCCACAATTCTAAATTGTTCCAAAAAAGAGAAGATTTGGACAAATGCGCTGAACTTCATCGATCTGAGCTTAGAATCCCCTCCCCAGCATTCTTAGAAGAAATAGATCAGATCGATTCCAAGCTTCAGTTTTTTGGAGACGATGATTCTTCCGTCTTAAGGCTTTCCCCCCTACCGACCTTTGTCGCAGACCTCAACCACGCTGAGACAGTTGCAGTAAAGAAAAAATATAAAATGCAGCGTAGGCGCATTGCTAACCGTTACCGGAATGGAAATTTTCTCGAGCTCACTCTTGAGCAGTTCATTCATCCTCAAATAGGAGATGCGTCATGAGTCATATATACCTGTGCTACTTCAAACGTGCCTGTCATTTCTGTTTTAACGGCCCCCTTTTCCCTTCCCCAAACAGGGACATTATTCGAAGTAATAAGGCCCTGTTTGGGGGAAGGAAAAATGGTCGCGTTAACAATATGAATCCGTTTGCTACGCCCTAACCGCGGGGCTTTCACGTCGCCCAAATTCCAAGTTTATGGCCGATCGGGGTATAAATAAATTGTGCAGCGGATTCCTTTTTTGTTCTGTGCCGCTTACCAAGAAAAAGTGACTAATGTCATCGGACGGCCGTCACTATGGTTGCAACGATGGAATTCCGTATCATGATTTTGATCATAATCTATGGATTTTCAATGTTGAGGAATTTGCAGCTTTTCTATTCCTGCATCAATCAATTCGTCTAAAGTTTTGCTCATAGATTTAT
This sequence comes from Acidobacteriota bacterium, assembly GCA_903970255.1. Lineage (GTDB taxonomy): Bacteria > Chlamydiota > Chlamydiia > Chlamydiales > Rhabdochlamydiaceae > CAJCIW01. The sequence goes on along the minus strand of CAJCHM010000050.1, from coordinate 431 downwards.
GCAGTTTTTTTGCGATTTTTGCTACGTAACAATGGCGCTCTCTCGTAGTTCTGTAAGCAATATTACCTTTGTAATTTTCTTTATCGACAGGCTCAGGAATAGGTTTCCCATTTTCTAAATATAGAATTATAGCAGCTTCAATTGCTTCACGGATATTTTTCATTCCTTCTTCAATTGTTTCAGCATCTGTGCAAATTCCTGGTAATTCATTTACTCTGATAATATAAAAGTGTTTCCCTTTTTCTTTTTCTTGCTCAACGGTGTATGACCAATTGAGATTGAGATAATGATTCATCTGTTCCTAAAAACGTGTTTAAACGTGTTTATTTTGTTTCGCTCTCTGAGTGACCACGCAAGGGTTTGCGCTTGTGGTATCTAGAGTCCTGCCCGGAACAGTACGGGCTGTTTTCACCCGTTTCCAATCGGCGATG
>CAJCHM010000049.1 GCA_903970255.1 Acidobacteriota bacterium | reverse complement strand
CTGTTTGACAAGGAGGAGTTGTTTCTTGCTGCGGTAAGAGATTTAACAGCCCAATCCCGGGTTCAGGTTCTATATAAGGCATGCGATGATAGATTGGATTATCAAGGAGAAGAGCAATTTGAACAAAAAATAGAGAGGTTCAAGAAGCTTGTCGATGAACTGATTCTAGAGGATCAGTATCGACTATTTAGACTACGTGCAGAAATGGGTAAGTGTCCTGAAAAGGAAGATCGCCAAGTCTGGGGAAAAGAGCACCTGTTTGACAAGGAGGAGTTGTTTCTTCTTGCGGTAAGAAAGTTGGCAGGGCGAGATTAAAAAGAGGACAGCATTTTAGAAAAAACACCTGATTTTGTTGCAATAAAAATTAAATTCTGTTTAGAATTTTCAACAAAAAATGGAGTTGAATATGGCGCTAAATGAGTTGTCCCCGGAAACACCTCATCTGGCGTCATTTCAACTGGATGTCGATGAAAGAATCATTGTACATAACGGGCTCAAACGAGGCTTCGACATCCTCTTTAGCCTAGCAGCACTTCTCTTTGGGATCCCCCTATTTGCCTGCATCGCTCTGCTTGTTAAACTGAGCTCTCCTGGACCTGTTTTCTATTGCAGCTTAAGGATTGGAAGGCGTGGCCGCCTTTTCAAATTCTGGAAATTCCGCTCGATGCACCGCGATGCCGATCAAAGATTAGAAGTGATTTTGAACAGCGATCCCAAGCTTAAAAAAGAATGGAAAAAATACTTCAAACTCCAAAACGATCCCAGATTGACGCGCATTGGAAGTTTTTTGCGAAAATCCTCTTTTGATGAACTTCCCCAGTTCTGGAATGTCCTTTTTGGAGATTTGAGCATCGTTGGCCCACGCCCCTATTTGCCAAGAGAGGCGGATACGATCCGAAAGATTTTGGGACACGATATAGAAAAAATGTTCTCGGTAAGACCTGGGCTCACAGGCATCTGGCAAACAGCCGGACGCAGCACTCTGACATTCCAGGAACGTGTGAAACTCGAGGTGAGCTATGTCGAAAAGCGCTCCTTTTTATTTGATCTAAAGCTTATTGTGAAAACGATCCCCATTTTGCTATTTCGAAAAGGAGCATTTTAATTTTGCGACAGGTCCCTCTGCTATTTCCTTTTCTACTCGCTTCATTTTTTGCAATCTTTGGCACTGCGCTTGCCCACGAAATGAAACTTTTTGCCTTTTCCCCTTTTTTGGCTATTTTTTTCAACTGCTCAAACTTTCAGAGATCGCTGTGGATCGCCTCTCTTTGTGGCCTGATGATCGATCTGCTCAGCTCTGAGTTTGCTTTAGGTTTATATGCCCTCAATTATTGCCTGACCACTCTGCTGCTATTTAATCAAAAAAAACACTTCTTCGACGACAAACCTCTTGCCCTATCTCTTTTCACTATGCTCATTAGCATCGTATCTACGGTTGTCCAGTGGGTTTTAATTTGTATTTTCGAAAGAGGATTGCCCCTATCTGGCAAGCTCCTTCTGACAGACCTTGTTGCCATGCCTCTAATCGATGCTGCGTATGCCTATGTCTGGTTCAGCTGCCCGATGATGCTTTACCTGCATAGCAAAAAAGTCGGCTGGAGAGCGTTTTACTCTAGGATCATGCTCTCAATCCGTTTTCGGGGGGTGGGCAGAGGATAGAGATTAAATAATTAGCTCGGATAAATTAATTCCTGTGATGAGGCCTTCAATCCCTTTAAAATACTTATTTTGGGAGGAAAGAACGCAGCCATGTTTTATGAGCTTGGCGACCAAGTTCCTTTTCTTCTTTTATTGTGAGATGATTCTTGCCCTCAATCTTCTCCTGATATGGGCCTCCATAAATTTTAGTTGAGCGGGATATTGAGTCATACTAAAGTATGATGCCCAGCCTCTGTACCAGCTCTTAACTTTCTCAAAGGCTTGCTCAATGGGAAGATTTGTTCCTCTTATATTGGTCCTACGCGTCAAGACCAAAAATCAACATTGTATTAAAAAAATTATTATATATTTTATTATATCAATTTTTAAATAAAAACTTATAATTATAATTTTATAAGAGTGCAATTAAATTAAGCTTTTTGATAATATTAGCAAATAGATTAACATGAGAGCGGTTAACGACGGTCGTTGCGCTAGATTGTTAAATTCACCATAATTTAAAATAATAAATATCATTATGCATCCTATAACCAAAAAGAATCTCTGGGAATGTTTGCCCAAACCAATATTTGAAAAAATCTTATCCTATTGCGATCCTAACGTTCGATTTGTGAGTCATTCATTTCGTGAGCGGTTCGATTATGCGTGTAAAAAACTCGCTTGGAATCCTTTAAAGTACACAAATAGCCTAAAGGGTTCGGAGAAGGATAGACTTGGAACATTTCTACATATATTTGAAACAGCGGTGCTCCATTACTACGATCGAACCATTAATATTGGTTTTTTGACTCGAACCAAGGCAGGATTATTAAAAATACTTGAAGCTAACCATAATTCGAAAGAAAAACCATGTACAGAATGTCGAGATCACGAGGAGCTGGTAAAAAATGGTTTCTCTCTATTAAAACGTTATTTCGAAGCGACAAAATACACTAAAAGAATAAATGCGAAAGAACCAGATGCCAAGGCCGAGTACAGAATACAAGTCAATTTTAGCGATATAAATAATGAAATTCTCCAGGCTTTTAGAGGCTGTGAGATTCTCTCCTTTTATTATCATCGATTAAAGATTCCGGAAAACCACGCAGAACTTCAAGATTGGCTAGACAAAGCAGAAAATCAGCGCAAGCTTGCCGAAATCGACCAAATGATGTGCGACCTTCCTTTCGGATGCGGTCTTCCTGATCAGTTTACCCTATTTAGCAACTTGAATACTCTTAAGCTCAATTATAATGGTCTTTGTACTCTGCCTGTTGCACTGGGTAACCTACCACTGACCTCTCTTGAATTAAAAAATAACGCTTTTACCGAGATCCCCGCTTGTATCTTCACCATTTCTTCACTTAAAAGCCTGGATATGAGCAGTAATCAAATCAGCGTGCTACCGGAAGGGATGTTGAATCTTACAAATTTAGAACAACTCGATTTAGAAAATAATTTTCTTGAGGCGCTTCCTCAATGGATGAAAGATCTTATCCAACTGGAAACGCTTAAACTAAGTAGGAACGCATTTAACCAATTCCCCTTTGAAGTAACGCAGCTCACCAACCTCGTAATGCTTTCCCTACAAAATAACATGATAGAGACGATACCCAATGAGATTGGTAATCTCACAAAGTTGACCTATCTTTACCTTGGCAAAAATGCAATACAGCAGCTCCCTGATACATTTATGAATCTCAAAAAATTGTATACACTTTTTCTTCACAAAAACCAATTGAGCTCAATTAAACAGCTCAATGAATTACAATTTCTCCAAAGGGTTCATCTTGAAGGAAATCAACTTACCTCTGAACAGTGTCAATATGTTCCGGATGCTCCAGAGATTTGCCTTCAAAAAAACCAAATGGATCGCGTTGATGGGTTTCGTAATTTCACTAGGGTTGATTCACTTAACTTGGATGGTAATGGAATCACCGATCTAAGCCAGCTGTGGAAACTTTCCAACTTAAAATTAAAACTATTATCTATCAATGACAACTCGATAACTTGTCTGGAAAACCCTTTAAGGATAAATGTGATCCAATTCTGGAATAATCCTCTGATGAGAGTGAGTAAACCAGTATTAACATGTTTTTACGACAATCAGCCTATTCAACAACTCATCGCCGAGAGTAAAAAAAGAATAACAGCTGCCCCCTCGCTTGAGGTACTCTACAACGAATGTCTTACATTGGATTATCAAGGAAAGGAACACTTCGAACAAGAAATAGAGGGGTTCAAGAAGCTTGTCGATAAACTGAGCCAAAAGGATCAGGAGCTATTATTTACACTACGTGCAAAACTGGGTGAATGTCCTGCCAAGGAAGATCCCAAAGTCTGGGGAAAAGAGCACCTGTTTGACAAGGAGGAGTTGTTTCTTCTTGCGGTAAGAGGTTTAACAGCCCAATTCCGGCTTCAGGTTCTATATAAGGCATGCGGCGGCACATTGGATTATCAAGGAGAAGAGCAGTTTGAACAAAAAATAGAGAGGTTCAAGGCGCTTGTCGATCAACTGATGCCAGAGGATCAGAATCGACTATTTACAATACGTGCAGAACTGGGTGAGTGTCCTGAAAAGAAAGATCCCAAAGTCTGGGGAAAAGAGCACCTGTTTGAGAAGGAGGAGTTGTTTTTTGTTGCGGTAAGAAAATTGGGAGGGCAAGATTAAAAAGAAGACAGTATTTTACGACCATGTTCACCTTTACGGGCAGTTTTCGGCCGGCTGCAACGCACCTATCTGCTGTATTTTTCTCCTCGGAAATAACTAGAGGGCTATTCCCTCGTCAAAAACTACAGCAGATGGGGGGGGCCTTTGGCTTGCCAGAAATTCTGCCCGTTAAAGGTGAACATGGCTTGCAGAACTATCTGGAGTTTCGACTAAATTTTGCCTGCAGGGACGAGCGAGACAAAATCCAGATCTAACTGACCGACGAAGTCAATAGCGCTAGCTATTGATGAGGAGGAAGTTAGATCTGATCAAGTCGCAGCCGTCATCTGCACGCCAAATTTAGTCCAAACTCCAGAGAACTATATTAAATATACTGCAAAGTGCTTATAGTCAGTATTTTAGCGTTACAACTTGAATTGTATATCATTGCTATGGTAGGTTCCAGGTCTTACCATCCCCCATAGAGATGCCCATGTCAATCCCCTCTCCATCCGAACTGAACCTTTTAGCCATCCACGCTGCCATGAATGCAGGGGCCTTCCTACGATCTGGATTTGGAACCCAGTTTGAAATTAGCTCAAAGCCTGGCAAACAAAATCTGGTCACCGAATATGATAAAAGCGCCGAAAAAAGCATCATTTCGGCTATCCTAAAAGATTTTCCCGACCATTCCATCCTTGCAGAAGAGAGTGGAGAGACCAAAAAAAGCAATAGTCCAATCACCTGGATCATCGATCCCTTAGATGGCACGGTCAATTTCGCACACGGACTCCCCTTGTTTAGCGTGAGTATCGCCACCGCAATTGATCGAAAAATTGTCAGTGGAGTTGTTTATCAGCCGATTACAAATGAGTTGTTTACAGCAGAAATTGGCAAAGGAGCCTATCTTAACGGAAAACAGATCTTTGTTTCGAAAATTGATCGGATAGAAAATTCTTTAATGTCGACAGGCTTCCCCTACAATGTCGATGAAGATCCGATGCAGTGTGTGGAAAAATTTGCGCAGATGCAGCTTAAAGGGGTTCCTTTGCGCCGTTTGGGATCGGCTGCCCTTGATATGGCTTATGTCGCCTCGGGAAGATGCGATGCCTTCTGGGAAGTTGGCCTTCACCCCTGGGATATGGCGGCTGGGAAGTTACTTGTTGAAGAAGCTGGGGGAATGGTCACTCATTGGGATGGGAAAGCCCATCAGGTATTTGGCTATCAGACGGTACTTGCGACCAATGGACTTCTCCATAAGGCCCTGCTGGATCACTTAAAAACTTAGGAAATCGATGCATCTCATTGATGGAAATGCAATTGCAAAACAGATCCGCGGCCAGATTCAAGGAGCCATCTCCCACCTTAAACACCGTAAACCAGGTCTTGCCTTTATCCTTCTCGGAAATAATCCTGCCTCACAATCCTACATTCGGATGAAAAAAAAGCGGTGTGAAGAAGTGGGGATCCTATCGTTTGACTGTGAACTACCCCAAGAAACGGCAGAAAGTAAGCTATTAGAGCAGATCGATGCTCTTAACAAAAACCCCTTAATCGATGGGATCCTCATTCAGCTGCCTCTACCTGAGCATATCGATACAATGCGCATCATCTCGGCTGTGGATCCGAGCAAGGATGTCGATGGATTTCATCCGCTCAATGTCGGTAAAATGCTCATTGGACAGACCGATGGATATCTTCCCTGCACGCCCCATGGTATCCAAGTCTTGTTGAGCCAATCTCAAATTCCCACCTTTGGCAAACACGTTGTCATTGTCGGAAGGAGCAACATCGTCGGAAAACCCTTGGCTGCCATTTTAATGCAAAAAGCACCCCACTGCAATGCCACAGTGACGGTAGTCCATTCCCAATCGGAGCATCTCAAAGAAATTTGTCAATCCGCCGATATCCTCATTGCAGCCATGGGCAAGCCTCATTTTATCAAAAAAGAGATGGTTAAGAATCAAGCAGTTGTCATTGATGTGGGAATTAACAGAGTAAGAACAGCGGAGGGACAAGAGGCCATTGTGGGCGATGTCGATTTTAATGAGGTAGCCCCTCTTTGTTCCCGCATCACACCTGTACCTGGGGGCGTTGGACCCATGACCATTGCGATCCTACTATCCAATACCCTTTTGAGCTATCAACGTAAAACTTCATAAATCTAAAGAGGGAATTCCCTCTAAAGTATGGGGTTCTTCCCTCTTTAGGTATCTTTTTAAGGGCAAAAGGAATATCCTCAAACCATGAAACGTACAATTTTTTTTGACTTAGGCAATGTGTTAATCTTCTTCGACCATCAAAAGATGTGCCGGCAGGTCGCGCTCTATAGCGGACTCTCTATTTCACAGATCGAAAGCATCATGCACGAATATGGCGACTCTTATGAACGGGGGGATATGAATAGCCGACAACTCTTTGAGAGGATTTGTCAGATGGCACAAAAAGAGTTGGATTTTGAGAAGTTAATGCATGCCGTTTCCGATATCTTTGAACCCAATGAGCCTGTGATTGCGCTTGCAGAGGCGCTTAAAAACAGAGGGCATCACCTGTTTCTATTATCCAATACCTGCGAAGCTCACTTTGCATTTGCCTCCTCTAAATTCCCATTTATAGAACAACTCTTTGATGGATTCGTGCTCTCCTATCAGGTAGGAGCCCGCAAACCTGAGAAAAAAATTTACGAAAAAGCCTTAGAAATTGCAGGATGTCGAAATGAGGAGTGCTTTTATACTGACGATATCCCCTCCTATATCGAATCCGCGAGATCGATACAAATCGATGCGGAGCTATTTACAAACTTAAGAGATTTAACCCAGCATCTGAATGCTAGAGGAATGTTATAACCGCTGATGTCTAAAAAGAAAACAACCAAGCCAAAAGTTAAAAAAACGGCAAAACCCCGCACTGCTCCTACCAAACCTAAACGTCCCGCTAAAACAAAACCCATTAAGAAAGCAGCTGCAAAACCAAAATTAAAAAAAGCAGTAACCCCTGCTGTTGTAAAAAAACGGGCAGTTTCAAAGACAAAAAAGGCACCTGTCGTTGCAACTATAGCCAGCCCTAAATTGCCGTTTGCTCCGCCAAAAATACAGCAAACACTAAAGCCTCCCATTAAAAAACAGGTTCTTCCTGTTAAAGAATCCTCTAGGCAGAAGAAACTCTTAGAGAACATGTCCAAATCTATCCTGCAGTTCATGACGGGCAAACGGTTCCATCCGATGAAGCAGTCTGAGCTTTTTGAGCGGCTGCACATCCCTCAGCAGCTCAACTCTGCCTGCTCAAAAATCATCGCCGATCTGATCCAATCGGGGGAAATTGAGATTGAGAACAATTTACTTTCTCTTGCAAAAGAAAAAGAAGAGCTTGTCAGCGGTCTCTTACGGATGCATCCCAAAGGTTTTGGTTTTGTCATCCCAGATAACACTATCGAATACCCACAAGACATTTTTATTCCAAAACACCTGACCAATAATGCCGTCGATGGGGACCATGTCGAGGTCATTGTAAATACCATGGCCATCTCGGAAAAAGGGCCTGAGGGGAAAATTGTCAATATCACCAAACGCGCGCGCAAGCATCTGGCTGGGACTATCCGCAATATAAACGCCCAAGGGGAATACGTCGCCTATGTCCCTTTGCTTGGGGCATCAAAGCCTGTGATTGTTGAAACAAATGAGAATACCCCTCTAAAAGTGGGCGATCGGGTGATCCTCGATGTGAAAACATGGGGAATCGAAAAAGAACCGACCCTCTGCAAGCTCTCTCACATTCTAGGAACAATCGAGGATGCTGCCTGCGATATTAAAGCTGCGGTGGAAGAATTTGATATCCGATCTGCCTTCCCAAAGGCGGCCGTTGACCAGGCTAAGAAGCATGGGAAAAAAGTCCCTGCTCAAGAGCTCAAAAAACGGCTCAACCTCTCTAAAGAAGAGTGTTTTACTATTGATCCCGACACTGCAAAAGACTTTGATGATGCCCTTACCCTTAAAAAAGATCGGAAGGGCAACTATAAGCTGGGCGTCCACATTGCCGATGTCGCCTATTATGTCACCCCGGGAAGCCCTCTTGACAAAGAGGCGATCCAACGGTGCAATTCGACCTATTTTCCGGGAACATGCGTCCCTATGCTCCCCGAGGAGCTCTCTAATGAGCTTTGCAGCTTAAAAGAAGATCAAATCAGACTCACAGTGTCTGTACTGATGGATTTTGATAAGATGGGCACATTGATCAAACATCAAGTCGTTAGATCCTACATCAAAAGTAAAAAACGGTTCACCTATTTCCAAGCAAAAGACGTGATCGATGGCAAGACTAAAAGCCCCCATGCCAAAACATTAAAACAAATGGTCGAACTCTGTGGACTTCTTAAGAAGAAGCGCTATGAAAGAGGGAGCATCGACTTTGCACTTGCCGAACTTGTCGTGATGGTCAATGAAAAGGGGGAACCAGAAGGTCTCAAGAAAATCGAGTACGATATTACTCACCAGCTGGTGGAAGAATTCATGCTAAAGGCCAATGAGATGGTCGCAAAGGAGCTCCACCTTCGGGGCAAACAACTGATCTACCGAGTCCATGAAGAGCCTCAGGAAGAAAATTTTGAAGATTTTCTTCAACTGGCTCGAACACTTGGGATTAGCGTCCCTCTTAAGCCAACAAGCAAAGATCTCCAAGCCCTATTTGCCGCTGCCAAAGACACCCCCTTTTTCCAACAGCTCTCAGTTGGCTTTATTCGCAGCATGAAACTTGCACAATATTCGCCTGAAAATGTCGGCCATTTTGGCCTTAGCTTAGAACATTACTGCCATTTCACAAGTCCGATCCGCCGCTATAGCGATTTGATCATTCAAAGACTATTATTTGATGAAGAACCTGAAGATATCGATCTTACTCAAATCGCCAAATTCTGCTCCGATCAAGAAAGGGTGAGCTTCCGAGCTGAGATGAGCGTTAAAACCCTCAAAAAACTACGCCTTCTGCATAAATATTTTCAGCAAGATCCCAACCATCATTATAATGCGGTTGTGACAAAAATTAAACCTTTTGGACTATTCTTTGAACTTCAAGATCTCATGCTCGAGGGTTTCTTACACATCTCCGAACTTGAAAATGACTATTTTGTTTATGACGAACAAAGAAATATGCTATTTGGCAGAAGCTCTGGAAAGAAGCATCGATTAGGAGAGATGATTAAAGTGGGTCTTTGCCGCATTGATTTGATCCTTCTTGAGTGCAGCTGGATGTTGATCCCCGAGGGAGGCTTGAGCGCAAGGAGACCCCATTTTAAGTCGCGTAGGCGGTGATGAAAGAGGAAACCCTTGAACTTCTCACCCAAAGCAGATAGAACAATCCATAAATGAATAGTAAACCAAAAAAATTGCGATCATGAAAAAATATTTTGTCACAGGTATTGTCATTCTCCTTCCTCTTGTTGTTACAATTGCAGTTGTGATTTTCTTAGTGAATTTCCTCACACAACCCTTCATTGGCGCAGTGTCGGCAACCCTTGCTAAGTACCAGATCTTTAACCACGGTTTCCTTTTTCTTTCGCAGGAACAACTAGTCAATTACGGATCTAAAATCATCATCCTCATTCTTCTTTTCTTATTCACCGTTATCGTCGGGATGATCACGCGTTGGTTTTTGATCCATGCATTGGTGCGTCTTGGAGACAAAATCCTTCATCGCATCCCCTTTGTCAACACCGTTTATAAAACAACGCAAGACATCATCAACACCCTTTTTGTATCCGATAAAAACTCCTTTAAACAGGTTGTCATGGTACCTTTTCCAAGAGCTGATGTATTTGTTCTTGGTTTGGTTGCAAGGGATTCGCCAAGATCCTGTTCGGAAGCTGCCGGAAACGACTTGGTCTCTGTCTTTGTCCCCACGACACCCAATCCAACAACGGGATTTTTATTGATGTTTAAACGGCAAGATCTGATCCTCATCGACATGAAACCAGAAGAGGCACTCAAATTTATTGTCTCCTGTGGTGTGATTATTCCCGCATCTCAACTTCCTCTCAATAAATCTGTGCAGCCATGAAAAAGTACTTTTTCACAGGATTTGTCACCCTACTTCCCCTTGCACTCACAGTCATCATTGCCGCCTGGCTATTTAATCTATTCACAGCTCCTCTTGCAGGGTTCACAGAGACAATGATCCTCACCTACGAAAAAAAACTAGGTTTGAGTCTAGAGCACCGGGAAACCCTCGTGTTTTTTTTAAGCCGCGTCCTTGCCTTGATCCTACTTTTAGCAATCATTTTATTTATGGGCTTCTGTGGTCAAAGATTTCTATCCCACATCTTTATCAAAATCCCTCAACGGCTTTTTGCCCGGATTCCTCTTGTCGGAGCGATCTTTCGGTTAAGCAACGATCTGACCAAAGCCATTTTTTCAGAAGACAAAAAGACATTTAAAGAAACAATATTACTCCCCTTCCCTCATAGTGAAGCGCTGACCATCGGGTTTGTCACAGGCAACACCCCAGAGATGTTCAACCAAGGACCGATTAAGACAGATCTTGTCATCTTCGTACCGACAGCTCCCCACCCTATTTCAGGATATGTTCTTTTTGCTCCAAAAAATATTATCCACCATGTGGATGTCTCTGTCGAGGACGCCTTTAAATTCTTAATTTCGTGCGGGGTTCTTCATCCCGGTGAAACACCACCAAAAACTAAAGATTCATAGACCCCTAATGAAACGCTTGTCCTTTTAACGCAAAGAGGTTATAATCTGTCTCTTAACAGACAAGTTTTGAGGAGTTACCAATGGTTCGACAAAGCAAACAAGAAGAAAGACGCTCAGTTTCCCACCACCGCTGCAGGCGGCCAGCAAAAAAAACAGGCCCGAAAAATGACGCTCTTCCAAAAGGGTTTAAGCATCATGACAACGCAATTGCAGGGGTTCTAGCGCAAACTTCTTTCATTCCTAAAATTAAATAAAAAAATCGACAAGGATTTAACTTATGTCCAGACATGCTAGCTATGGGAAATCGAGCAAAACAGCTAAGAAACGCAATGTTCTAAAGCGCTTTGAGCGTGTTGATGTACTTCGACGCCTCGGCAAGTGGAAAGACGGCGAAAATACAAAAGTGACAGGGCTCCCTAAAACGCCTGTGACTCCATAACTTTGAAGATTTCTGTTCACAATTCCCAACGAGACCTCCCTCTCTCAGCCCCTCAGGTGAGAAAGGCGGTCTCTTTTTTGTTAAAAGAGCTTGATATTTTTACAGATGAGATCATCATCCATTTTGTCACTGAGACTAAAATCTGTCTTTTACATAAAGAGTTTTTTGACGACCCCACTTCAACTGACTGCATCACATTCCCGATCGATCCTCCAGGGGAGGGGAATTCCCACCATATCCTCGGAGAGGTGTTTATTTGCCCAAAGACCGCCCTCACTTACTCTACGAGGCGGTCTATCGACCCCTATAAAGAACTCTGCCGCTATCTTGTCCATTGTATCCTCCACCTCATCGGATATGAGGATACCGAGGCTAGCCTCAGGGCCAAAATGAAACGAAAAGAATCTTTAATCCTAAAAAAACTTATCCAGGCTGGCTGGCTTCTTACAAAAAGGTTTAACTCAAAAAACTCCTGAATTAAAGTGATTATTTGGAGGTACCCCAATTGTCTACGCTCTCTATCTACATCGCTCTTTTTTTTCTCATCGGGGCAAGCACATTAACCGCTGTCTCTACCGCCCTAAACCGAAAAGGAAGGCTGCTTGCTGAAGAAGAACTAAAAAAAGAGCACTCCCCCTTTTTCTTTCGCCATTTTTTACATTTTTTCTTCGGAAAGCAAAAATGGGAAGGTCTCCTCTTCTCACTGAGTTTTACTAAGCATCTTCTCAGGATCGCCTACGTTTTAATGGCGTTCTTCTTCTTGCTTGAACTTGAATTTTTCCATCAAGCGCTGACATTGTCTTCTATCGGATACACCCAGGAACCTTGGCTCATTCTACTGATTGCCGTCATTATCATTGCCTCTTCTCTGATTTTCGATTTCTTATTTAGCCTTTTTGGTCAGATGAAAACAGATGCTGCATTCCGTCTCCTCTCCCCCCTCTGCTCCTGTTTTCTCCTCATTTGCACCCCCCTTACTGCTCCCTTCTTTCGGATCATGAAGCACTTCCTGCCACAGAGCAGTAAAGGCAAAGTACCCCCCTTCACTTTTAAGATCCGGGACAAGGTTTATGAACTGCTGCAAGAAACAGAACTTGGAGCCTATCTTGATGCAACAGAACAAAAATTCATCCTTTCTATCGTTTCATTTAAAGAAAGGATCGCGCGCGAGGTGATGGTACCTAGAATCAATATCTTCAGCATGGCCGAGGATACCCCGGTTCAAGAAGCTGCCCAGCAGTTTCTCACCGAGGGCTATAGTCGAATCCCAGTGTATAAAGATAGTGTGGATAATATTGTCGGTGTCCTTCTCTATAAGGACGTTCTCAAGATTGTTATTGAACAATTTAACTCTCCTCAAATTCTCCAAACTCCCATTGGAAAACTTTTAAAACCCGTTCTCTATACGCCTGAGACAAAAAAAATTTCCCACTTGCTTCAAGAATTTCGCAGCAAACAAATCCACCTTGCAATCGTCGTCGATGAATGGGGTGGCACTGAAGGGATTGTGACCATTGAGGATATCCTTGAAGAACTGGTTGGAGAGATTGCCGATGAATATGATATCGGCCAGCAAACTCTATTCTCTCCACTGCCTGAGGGAGGGTGGATCGTCGATGCTAAAATGTCGATCATCGATATTCAGGAAGAGCTCGGCGTCGATATTCCCCATAGCCCCGAATACGACACAATTGGCGGTTATGCATTCAACCGAGCCGGAACCATTCCCCATAAGGGTTGGAAAATCCACCACGATGAATTTGATCTTGAAGTGCTAAGCTCTAGCGAACGGGCAATTCAAAAAATTAAAATCACGCCTAAGACCCGCTAAAAAACTCGTTCTTGAAATAGAAAAAAAAATCAGGCAAACTCCCTATCTATTGCTTATTTTGGGGGATTCATGCGCCGTTCCATTTGCTATTGCGAGCCAAACGCTGCTCTTGCTGGAGAGATTTCTACGTGGAAGTTTTCTTATACAACAGCCGCAACACTTCCTAAAGGAACACGCTTAAAGTTCGATTTAGTCTCCCGTGGACGTGAGATTGATTGGGAAATTCCAACTGTTAATGCCAAAGATAAAAAAAATACCATTTGGGCAGAGATTCCTGGAAATAAAGTCTTAAATGCAAAGGAAATTAACAAAGACGAAGCTCTTTCCCCTTGTTTTGAGTTTACCCTGCCAAGCGAGATTAAAGCTGGCGATACCATTTCCATTTTCATGGGAACGAACGAAAAAGGCAAAGATGAGAGTCGAAAAAAGGGAAACCGCTGCCAGACATCGATCCAGCGCAGGCGCCCCTTTCACCTCTATATCGATCCCAAAGGTAAAGGAGATTATCGCGACCCTGAAATCTTTGCGATAGATGTCCGTGGCAATGTCCTTAGCAATATACGGATCATCGCTCCCTCCCTTGTTTCAAAAAACAAACGGTTCGATGTCACCATCCGCTTTGAAGATTTTTTTGGAAATTTGACCAACAATGCTCCTGAAGGAACCCTTGTCGAGGTATCCTATGAACACCTTCGAGAAAACCTTAATTGGAAACTATTCGTTCCTGAAACCGGTTTTATCAATGTCCCTAATCTTTACTTTAACGAACCCGGAATTTACAAGATCCAACTGCGCAATTTAAAGACCAACGACACCTTTTTCTCTGCACCCATTAAGTGTTTTGCAGAAGCTGATAAAAGCATTTTCTGGGGACTATTGCATGGAGAGTCGGAAAAATTTGATTCCGCTCAAAACATCGAACCTGCGCTACGCTATTTTCGCGATGAGAGAAATAATCAGTTCTTTGCGACCTCCTCTTTTGAGAGCCAGGAAGAAACACCCAACGACATCTGGAAATCCATCTCTGCCCAAATTGCTGAGTTTAATGAAGACTATCGCTTCAATACTTTTTTGGGATTCCAATGGTTCAATAAGTCTCCAGAAGAAGGATTGCGCCAGCTGCTCTATTCTAAAGATAGTAAACCGATTCTTCGTAAAAAAGATGCTAAAACAAACACACTTAAAAAAATCTATAAGATCCACACTCCCAAAGAATTGATCTCCATTCCTTCATTTACAATGGCCAAGGGATTTGAAACCACGTTTGCGGATTTTGATCCCGATTATGAGCGTGTCGTCGAAATCTACAATGCTTGGGGTTCTTCCGAATGCACTGCCAAAGAGGGCAATCCACGGCCTATAGCCCATGAAGGTAAAAACGGGATTGCTGAAAATGAAAAAGGCTCCATTCGCAAAGCGCTTAATAACAATATGCGATTTGGATTTGTCGCCGGCGGATTGGATGACCGAGGTGTATTTAGTGATTGTTTTGAAAGCGGCCAGGTTCAATATTCTCCAGGTCTTACTGCAATCTTAGCCATTGAGCAAACAAAAGAGGCCCTATTCCAGGCGCTGATCAACCGCTCTTGCTATGCGACAACCGGAGAGAGGATCGTTTTAGGCTTTGCCATTGCAGGAGTTCACATGGGGGGAGAATTAAATACAAAAGCAAAACCTGGCCTTGGCTATAACCGACACATTACCGGTTTTGTCGCAGGAACCGTTCCCATTAAAGAGATCGCCTTCATTCGTAATGGCAAGCCTTTTCATACCATACATCCCAAGGAAACCCACCATGAATTTGCCATTGACGACACAGAGCTACTCTCGAAAATTCTGCTCACATCCCCGGCGACAGAAAAACCTCCCTTTGTCTACTACTACATGCGCGTCATTTTAGACAATGGCCATATGGCTTGGAGTTCCCCTATTTGGATCGATCAGACAGAAACTGCGTCCACCCCTATTGCCAATGGGAAAAAGAGTAAAAAAGCCACGCCATCTAAGAGCTCATCGTTAAAATAACACTTCAGAGGGAACTGCGTGGGCATTAGCTCATGCAATTTCTACTCTCTAGCGTGAATTTGCCGTCTCCAGCTGCCGTTTCTATCCCCCGATCGGGTATACCTTTATCCTCTGACACATGACAACTCGGTTGTTTACGATTGAGTTGTCTTGGATGAGAATAAATAAGCATAAAAAAAACTGCATGAGCCGCTAAGCCCACGCAGTTTTAAATTACTTTAACTTAAAAAGAGTAAATTAAATTGTTGTGCCACTTCCTGTGCCAGTTCCAGTTCCTGTGCCAGTTCCTGTGCCAGTTCCAGTTCCTGTTACAACAGGAGGAGCCAGCGCAGCTATGCGGTTTTTAACAGCTTCCAGTACCGATGCATTGCGAATTTGGTGGTAAATCATGAAATCTCCAAATCCCTCTCTGTGTTCAACACCATTAAACAGACTAGTCCCATGTACAAGATAGATCTGCTTTTTGAGATCGTTTTGCAAGTTAACAGACAGAAGATCATAGAATTGTTTTACAATTGCATCATCAGCATAGCTGGTATGGGTAGTTTCCACTATAGCTTTAAATGCCTGCATTTTATCATGCTCATCTACAATCTGATCAAAGAATTCTTTGGTGATATCAGGTGTAGAGTTCAAACCCTTCATCACAACATCAAACGCCTCCATCTTAGTCTTCTTATCTTGAATACAAACAAATTGGGCTTTGGCGTTGGAAATTTTATCTGCATCAAGAACTGGTGGATTAGATCCAGGCGCAACTGTTTCAGGAAACAGTTCTTTGATCATTTTAATCAAGTCAGAATCAGGTACTGTCACAGTAGTAGTTGTTGTCGTTGCTGTCGTTGTTGTATCGGGTGCCTCTCTTCTGAAAAACCTGCCGATAAGTGGGAAGTGTGAAAGACAGTCGCGAATTGAATTTACAACACGTGTAATCCAAGAGCTGATTGTTGCACAGCATCCTTTCGATTTTACTGTTGTATCAGCAGATGAAATTGTGGTGGGTGTGCCAGAAACACCTGTAGATGATGTTCCAGCTCCTGCAGGTGTTCCTGCAGATGGGTTTGGTGGTACTGGCGTTGTTGTTGTTGTTGATGTTATCAATGACATATTTACTAAAACCTCCTCTAAAGATTGTTGAATGCTTTTACTTCAATAACTGAGACGTTTTTTGAAAAACACTAGAGATCATAAATGTTAAGGGTATATTAAGAAAAGAAAAAAACAAAATATGTAGTATACAGCTTAAAATCAAAGACTTGTGTTCTACATTTTCAGGTTATTAAATTTTTATTTACATAAAAAGAGCGTGCAAAATTTTGAATATAGAAGGAATTGCAAGCCTCCATTTGCGCCCTAAAAATGGAAGCAATAGACGAGAAATCGCAAGCAAAGCATACTCATAACCAAACAACTTCAAAATAACAAAATATGACACGCATCATCCTCGGATCCCAGTCGCCTAGACGTAAAGAGATTATGGAGTTTTTTACGTTACCCTTTGTTCAAATTCCATCGACCTTTGATGAGGAGAGCGTTGTGTTTACCGGCGATCCGGTGCAGTATGCAAAAGAACTTTCACTCAAAAAAGGGCAAGATCTGGCCATTAAATTTCGAGATGAAGTGATTCTCACTGCAGATACCGTTGTTTTTTTTGAAGGTAATATTTATAACAAACCCAAAGATGATCAAGAGGCCTTTGCGATGCTAAGGGCATTTTCAGGAAAATGGCAGCATGTCTTCACTGGCGTCAGTGTCCATAAAGGCAAAGCGTTTTATACGGGATACCAAGAGACGAAAATTCTCTTTAATCCGTTGACAGATGAGCAGATCCGCCTCTATCACGCCAGTTGCCCCTGCCTTGACAAAGCGGGTGCCTATGCCATTCAGCAGGCTGGCTGTATCCTCATTTCTGAAATTCAAGGCTGCTATTATAACGTGATGGGATTACCTGTGAATACAGTGAAAGATCTTCTTGGCAAATGTAATATCGACCTGTGGAAATATATAAAACCTTGTTAAAATTATCTTGCATTATCAGCCTTTGCTTAGTTTCGTTTGGATTTGGACAAGAGGCTATCTTGCCTCAAGAGGTTTCCCATGCAAATCCAGAAATTGCTTCCATTCAAGAAAAAACAGGGGTTAATAAACTTCACATCCTTTATTTGCTCCAATCAAAAGAATTTAACCGCGCGATCGCCCTTTATCAGGATTACAAGGCAGCTCTTGGACGCCACGACTTTGAAATCTTGCAGCAAGCAGGGCTAATCCTACTCGATCAAGGCGCCCGCAGCTCAGATCCTCAAATGCAATTAACGAGCATCTTTGGATCAGGGATTGCAGGGATTGCCACAGCAATCGACATTTTGGAGGCGGGAATTGTAAGCCCCCAGCCTCAAACACAGATAGCTGCAATTCAAGCACTAGGGCATCTTCAGGATGATCGATGTGAAGAGCTTTTGACAAAAGCAATGTCGTCGGATTACTTTTTCACTCGAATGGAAGCTGCCCAACAGCTGTCCATTAGAAAGGCGCGCACAGCTGTGGGTCAAATCGAATCTCTCATGTACAAAGTTCCCCCACAAATGCGCTTTTTTTTCCCTCAGTTTTTTGCATTAATTGGCACAACAGATGCGATCACTCTCTTAAAGCACATGATGGATGATCAATTCCATATGACGCGGATTGAAGCAATCTTAAGCGCTGCTAGATTTGGCAGGGACGATCTTCTTCCCATGATTCGCTCTAGAGCCACTCATTTGAACATTGCAGAACAAGAGGCGTGCGCAACGGCGCTGGGCTACCTCAAAGATTCAAAATCGATCCCCCTTCTTAAAACCCTTTCCCAATCTCCTTCTCTAAACGTACAACTAGCAGCTAGGCGCTCTCTTTATAAGCTTGGAGATGACGGATCGAAAGAGGGGATTTTCCAGCTGGCAAAAGAGGGCAATCTTTTTGCCATTGGTCTACTAGCAGAGATCCCCGGATCTGAGAAAGTATTGATCCCTCTGACAAGAAATGCCGATATGCAAGTGAGGTTCAATGCAGTATTTGCATTGCTGCAGTTGAAAGATTCTGCTGTTTTAGAACCCTTGATTGAATTTTTGTTGCGCGACTCCAGAGATCTCGGATTCCAACCCCAACATTCCGTTGGAAATTCGTTGGTGGCATGGAAAGTGACCCCCTCTGCACGACAGCACCAGCAAGATTCACAAAATGACCTACTCACCCTTTCGGTAAGCGTAAGAGAGCATATGCTAACAGAATGCCTAGAGCTTGCACCCTCTGAATTCTTAAAAGTGGCAAATCTGCTTTTCGATACACAGCAAATCGACCTAATCCCCACCCTCATATCTTTAATGGAAAATCTGCAAACCTCAGAAACGATTCAACTTCTTAAAACAAAGGCGCAAACTACCGGAGCCCCATTGACCAGAGCCTATTGCAACCTAGCTCTTTTGCGTCTGACTAAAGAAGAAGTTTATAAAACTGCCATCATGAACTGGATCCACACAAAAAAAAATACCGAAATGATTCGGTTTCGTCCCATGCTCCCCTGGAATGTGCGCATTTCTGACAAAGCAAACGCGTTTGAGCTCACCCCTGAGGAACATTCCCGCCTGCTCATCGAATGCTACCAGACAATTGCCATGGAACATGATGATCAAAGCATTGATATTATTCTAGAAGGGCTGCAAAACGGCCACAGCAAGAACCGCTCGGTTCTTGCAGGGCTGCTCATCCAAGCCATTCAGTGATTTCTCATTGGAGATTATTTAAGCAGTGACTTATTCTATAAGCTTCGAATTTAAAGCTTGCCGCTCATGCATCCATTGCTCACCACCCTGCTTTGCCTCACAGCTACGCTTACCCTTTGCGCTGAACCCAATACGATCCAAAATAGAGGGAAGCTCTATGAAACGGAAGGGGAATTAGATTCAATCCCCTATGAGGGGGACTCCTCATTTACAGATGATGTCGATCTCGATGTTCCCGAAGTGGCACCGCCGGGCTTTGATCAACCTCCCGCCCCTTCACCTCCTCCATCTGCTTCGTTGGAAGAGTTAGTGATCGACTTAAAAAACCCCGTTTTCTCTCAGGGAGTGATCATAACCGAAGAGGGTGGGGTCATCTCTGGGCAGGGGATCCGCATTCAAGCACGCAAAATCCAATATACAAACAAAATCGAAAATGGGAACCGCGTCCAAAAGATCGTTGCCGAGGGCGATCTGATGATGGAATATGCAAACCGCGCATTTGTCGGATCCCGTCTGGAGTACGATTTTGTTACCAAAATAGGAACTCTAGAGAATGGTAAAACCTTTGTCGATATTTGGTTTTTAGGCGGCGATAAAATCGAGCTCAAAGAAGATGGCACTTTTTTTATCAGCAACGCCTTCATCACCACATGTGAAAGCCAGGACAATACTTGGGAAATCAATGCTAAAACGGTCAAAATCACGGAGGAGAGACTACTCTCTGCAAGAAATATTCGGTTCCGCTTCTTCAAGGTTCCCCTGTTTTGGCTCCCCTCTTTCAAGAGCAATTTAAAAGCATTTTCAGATCCGCCGATTCGTTATAAACTCATCTGGGACAAGGGGCTTGGACCCAGACTGACGATGCGCTATCGGGTTTTTTCCTGGAGAGATCTCAATCTGTTCTTCCGACTCGACTATCGTCTCAAGCGGGGATTTGGAGCAGCTTTTGAATCAGAGTATTTTTCCCCAGATCAATTGACCACATTTGTCACGCGAAGCTATGGAGCGCACGACAAGACCTTCCCCGATGAGAAAGGGCCCCACCGCTATCGACTGCAAGGGCTCTATCACACACAAAGTAAAGATGAAAAAACCCAAGTTCATCTGACGTGGGATAAATTAAGCGATACCCGCATGATCGGCGACTTTCGCAGCGACGATTTTGAAATCAACACAGAGAAACGCACGAGGCTGCTTGTCCAGCATCAATTAGACAATACCTTTTTTAATTTAAGCGTGCAGCCGCGAGCTAACCGTTTTGATACCATCGATCAAGAACTGCCTCTATTTTCGATTGGAATCCGCCCCTTTCAATTTGGAAATTCAGGGGTGATATCAAACAATTACGTCAATGCAGGCTATCTCAATTACGTCTATGCTAACGATCTGCGCCATGAGTTCCATCAGCTTGGCCTCAAATCCTCCACACGATCCGCGCGGCTAGAGACGCGCAATGAACTCTACCGCCCCATTTCTATCGGCCATTTCACTCTAACACCCAAAATTGGGATCATTGGCATTTTCTATAGCAACAACCCTGCCAGCCATCCGATCGGCCAAGGGCTTCTCAGTTACGGGTTTACTGGACAAACGCGCCTATTTCGAAGCTACAAGAAATGGCGCCACCTCACCGAACCCTATATGCAGTTTCAAGGGTTGACCTCACCGACCGCAGCTTTAAGCCACCACTATTATTTCGATATCAACGATGGGTATGACCAATTAAACCAACTCAGGGTGGGTTGGCGCAATTCTTTCTTTACCTATCGCAATTCCAGCTTCACTCCGACGATCACAACAGATCTATATACGTATGCTTATTTTGGAAAGCGCGCCTTTGGCCAATCTCTTCCGAAAACCTACCTCTCTCTAGGTTGGAATCGCCCCTCTTACGCCATCCGGGGCGCAATCGCCTGGAACAACCAGGAGCAGGTATGGGATTATACCAATGCAGCTGCCGATATTACGATCAACGAAGATATCGCCTTTGGAGTTGAATTTAGACACCGCAGCAAGTACGACTGGAGAAAAGCCAACCATTTCAACTTCATCGTCGATGTGGCCCGTCCCATCCCAGAACTCTTAGAGTCCCCCATGTCAGATGGAAGAGATACTCTGCTGGCCCGCTTGTTTGTCCGCTTGGCTCCCAAGTGGACATGCCAGATCCAATCTAAGCATGGATGGGGAAGACGAGATGAGCCGCGCTATAACGCAGGCAAGGTCGATCTCTATACGATGCTCACCTGCAGCTGGCGCCTCAGACTCTCTTATGAGCGGATGCCCAATGACAACCGGTTCTCAAGCTCAATCTCGCTGGTGAAGTAAGACCTTAACACCTGGGGTGTGACAAGCGCAAAGAACCAGGGTTTGTCACACCCCAGGTGTTAAGGATTATACTTCTTCTTGATTTGTCTTAAGGCGGAATCGATCTTGTGGCGGGAGCGTTCATCGATCCGATCGATATGAAGTACGCCATTGAGGTGGTCATTTTCATGCATCCTCAGGCGGGCATTGTAACCTTCTAGCTCTTCAATGAAGACGTTACCGTCTAGATCCATCGCCTCAACGGTGATCTTATCAGGGCGCCAAACATCGACTCGCAAGCCCGGGACAGAAAGACACCCTTCCGCTTCAATCAGCAAATGCGTTCCGGGGGAGGTCAGTTTAGGGTTAATGTAAACCCTAGGCTCTGATTGGCTCCATCTCCCATCTTCAGAAATGATGTAGCTGCGGAGCACAAACATCCGAATTGTACGGCCGACCTGAGGAGCGGCAAGTCCGGCTCCATCGTTTTTGTCCATCGTTTCGATCATGTCTTTTGCAAGTTTGCGAATCTCGTCTGTGATCTCCGTAACCGGCTCGCAGCGTTTGCGCAAAATGGGATGGCCGTAATAATAGATCTTGAGTTCCATGGGATTTACTCTTGAATCTCTTCAATGGTTGTTGGCAGCAAATGCGACTTATTGCGGCTCATAGCTCCTGTCCACAAAGAGAGTAAAACGCATGAGGCGATAAAAATAATAGCCAGATAAGCAGTGAATTTTTTCAGAACGGCTGCTGTTGAAGTTCCGAACACCGAATCGCCGGCATCGCCGCCAAATGAAGCCCCAAGTCCCATACTCTTGCTTTCCTGAATCAAGACGACAAGGCAGAGAAGGGCGCAAAGCCCAATAAAAAGAAATATGGCTGAATAAAAAATAAAAGTCATTGCATTATCCTTGATAGTTAATGATTTGGGCAAATGATTTTACATCCAAAGACGCTCCACCTACCAGGACACCGTCGATGTCTATTTGCTCCATAAGTAAACCGATGTTATCAGGTTTCACCGATCCTCCATAGAGCAAACAGATCTTCTCAGAGCATTCCCTTCCGAAGCAGGTCTCTAGCCACTGCCTGATGAAGCAATGGGCATCTTGGGCCATCTGAGGTGTTGCCGTTTTCCCGGTTCCTATTGCCCAGACAGGCTCATAGGCGATGACAACCTGGACAGCCATAGCAGAGTCGAGTCCTTGCATGCATTGCTCGAGATGAGATTTTAAAACATTTTCTTGAACTCCAGCCTCCCTGGCCTCCAAGAGCTCTCCAATACAAAGAATGGGCGTCAATCCTTCTTGTAAAGCCGTAATGACTTTGTGGCAAATGAAAGAATCCGTCTCCCCAAAATAGTGGCGCCTTTCTGAATGTCCAAGGATGACAAAAGAGGCTCCTGAGCTTTTTAGCATCTGGGCAGAGACCTCACCGGTAAATGCACCCTCCCTTTTGTCGTACATATTCTGTGCACCGATAGAAATCCGTGTTCCCCTAGCAGCATCTGCCGCAGCATTGATTGCCGTAAAAGGGGGTGCAATAAAAATACGGGGTACTGAGCTGGCAATTTCAGGTATAAGCGCCAAGACAAATTCACGCGCTTCCTTAGCCGTTTTATGCATTTTCCAGTTGGCGACAATCAAAGGGGTACGATTCATAGCTTAACTTTTATAGGGTAAAAGATATACTATCGTAGCTGAAGTTGTCTTTAGAGGGAATTGCAAAACTTAGCTTCGCGGCCAAAACGGCGCGTTTTGGCTTGAATGAAGTTTTGCAATTCACTCTTTGATAGACTACACACCGGTACAAAAAATATGGAAGAAATTCTTTCGGTAACAGCCCTGACCTCAGTGATTAAAAATCAACTTGAGAGTAAATTTCCCTCCGTTCAGGTTAAAGGGGAGATCAGCAACCTCAAGGAACAATCCTCTGGACACATCTACTTTACCTTAAAGGATCTGCAAGCTCAAATTTCAGCAGTGCTTTTTCGCGGCAATGCTCAAAATTTAAAGCGACCCCTTAAAAATGGGGACCAGGTCATTGTCCAGGGGGCTATCAACGTCTACCCCCCCAGGGGGAACTATCAGATCGTCATTCGCAAGCTCGACTATGTAGGTGTCGGGGAACTGCTGATGCAGCTGCATGCATTGAAGGCAAAACTGACTCAAATGGGATGGTTTGACCCCAAACGAAAAAAAGGATTGCCTAGATTCCCTAAAACCATTGGGGTTGTCACATCCCCTACCGGCTCGGTAATTCAAGATATTTTGAATATCTTAAGCCGCCGTTTTTCTGGTTTCCATCTGATTCTAAACCCCGTCAAGGTCCAAGGAGATGGAGCAGCAAGTGACATTGCAAAGGCAATTGAAGATTTCAATCGCTACCACCTTGCCGATATATTAATTGTGGGAAGAGGTGGAGGATCTCTGGAAGATCTGTGGGCCTTTAACGAAGAAAAGGTAGCCTCTGCAATCTACCACTCTAAAATCCCTGTCATTTCTGCAGTGGGTCATGAAACCGATTATTCCATCTGCGATTTTGTCGCCGATATCCGAGCTCCAACCCCCTCTGCAGCTGCTGAAATTGCCACAGCAGAAGCAGCCCAACAACTAAAATTTTTCTCAGAATCGAAAAACAGATTACATGGGATCGTTACTACCCTTGTGCAGCATCATCGCAAGCAGCTAGGCAATTTTAAGCGCCACCCTGTTTTGTCCCATCCCCTTTCTCTGCTTGAACCCCATTTACAAAGGATCGACGATCTTCACTCCGATCTTCAGCTCTGCATCAAACGCTCCTTGCAGGAAAAACAGCTTCAGCTTCTAGCCCTTAAAAAACAAACTCTTGCACTCAAGCCTGGCAATCGGATCGGAGAGCTACGGCAAAAGCTTATCTTTCTTAGCAGTTCTATGGATAGAGCGATGCAGCAACAGATCAATGGGAGAAAAAAATTATTCGACCCCCTCTCTTTTAGCAATAAATTTTATCAGCGCTCTCTTGAGCAGATTAGAGAGAAAAAACAGAAATTGAATCAACTAGCCTCTCACTTGCGCGGAATTGATCCAAAGAATCTTTTGACCAAAGGTTACTGCATTCTCTTTCAGGAAAAAAATGATTCGGTTATCCTTTCTACTTCAGAGCTAAAAATTAACGATGCGGTACGCCTCAAGCTTCATGATGGCATCGCCCAACTAACAGTCAACGGGATTGAAACATGACAACAGATACTCCCCTTTCCTTTGAAACCGCCTATGCGCGTCTCGAAGAGATTCTTGAAAAAATGAATTCTGGCAAAGTCTCCCTTGAGGAGTCGCTTAAACTCTATGAAGATGCCGATCGTCTCATCCATTGGTGCAGTAAGCGTCTGACAGATGCGGAAAAGAAAATCGAAATTTTGGTAAAAAACAAAGATAACCAACTTCAGCTCGATGAACAGGGACGGCCGCAGACACTCCCCTTTGGCGCTAACTCAACAGCCCCGCTCAATTTTTAAACGGATTCAACAATGATCATCGCGATTTTCCCCAACACAAGCAAGAAGCAGTCTAAAAATTTGGCCGTCGGGATCCAAGAGTTTCTCTCAAACAATGGGATCACCGTTGTTGCCGAAGATGAAGAAGCAAAACTCATCAATGCCAAACCGATCTCTAGCATCGACCCCAAAGAGATTAAGTTTCTAATCTCCATGGGAGGAGATGGAACGATGCTCCGCCTTGCTCATAAGTATGACTACCTTGACGCTCCGATGCTCGGAATTAACCTAGGCCATCTAGGATTTATGGCAGACGTTCCGATTGCAGATATCTATCCAAGCCTTCAAGATCTAATCAATGGCTCCTATAAAGTGCATGAGCGGGTGATGATCCAGGGAGAAACGTTGCATGGAGAGCGTTGTTTTGCCGTCAATGATATCGTCGTCCATCGGGCAAAAAATCCTAGCCTAGTTGAAATTGCCATCCACGTCGATGGCAACTATCTTAACACCTTTGAGGCCGATGGGATCATCATCGCCACCCCCAATGGATCAACCGCCTATTCCCTTGCTGCAGGCGGCCCCATCATCAGTCCTGATTTAGAGGCGCTGGTTCTTACACCCATCTCACCTCATACCATCTCTAACCGTCCCATTGTTCTGACAGCCAATCAAGAAATCCAGATCCAATATTTAAGCGATTACGACCCGATTGAAATCCGCGCTGATGGACTTGCACACCACAATCTTCAAACAGGCGATGTTTTCCGCATCACACGTTACCCCAAAAATTTCAAACTCATCAGTTTGCTCAGAAGAGATTACTTCTCCACATTGCGCACCAAACTCGGCTGGTCGGGTAAATTGAGGTAAAGAGGGAGCGATTTTGGTTGTTTTACAACCCAAAAACGTTTGTTTTTTGATTAAAATCCAAGGTAAAAACATAATTTAAAGACCATAGAAATGGTTGAGAACTTTTCTCAAAGTGGGCCATGTTCACCTTTACGGGCAGAATTTCGGCCAAGCGAAAGGCCCCAGATGCTGTAGTTCTTGAAGAGGGAATAGCGCCAGCTATTTCCGAGGAGAAAAATACAGCAGATGGGCGCCTTGCAGCCGGCCGAAAACT
>CAJCHM010000048.1 GCA_903970255.1 Acidobacteriota bacterium | reverse complement strand
ATGGCTCTGGGATTACTCAAGGCAGATACGTCAGAAAAGTTAGGCGTGCCCAATAAAAGAAAGCTTGCGGGGTGGAGTCCTGAATACCTCCTCAAGATTCTGGGGGTTAATGTCAAATGATTTTTCTTGCAATTTCCCTGTAAAGACCCCTAATTAGCGCGCTTGCATTTTTATTTATACCGGGCGCACCCTCATCAATAGCTAGCGCTATTGACTTCGTCGGTCAATTAGATCTGATGAAGTCGCAGCCGTCATCTGCAGGCCAAATTTAGTCCAAACTCCAGTATTATTTTTAATCAATGATAACACGTTAAGCAACAATAACATAGATGCATTCATCGGCAAAATAAATAAATTTATTGATACAGAAAAGTTGCTACCATCGAATTTTTTTCAACCATTTCTTGACAAATAATCATGTACCGTTGTAACATTACATCTATAAATGCAAGGGAACCCCGTATGAATACTGAGTCCTCAGAAGATGGTTGGCGCTCATTTTTAGAACTTACAGCCAAATTTAAGGAAAGCCAGGAGCTCGCCGAGCTTTTTGACCTTTTCTTCACTTTGGAAGAAAAACAGGATCTGTCCAAAAGGTATAGCCTGGTTAAGGCTCTAATCGATGGTCAGATGACCCAGAGAGAGATCGCTGAAAAATTAGGGATCAGCATCTCTAAGATCACACGTGGATCGAATGCATTAAAGATCATTAATTCAAGACTGGAGGGGGCTTTAAAGGAGCACATGTAGCCTCTCCTGTCAAATAAGGGAAGTTACTATGTTTGCACAGCTCACACAGGAGGAGTTTAAGACTGCCTACCACAACCAAAAAAGGGGGATTGTCTATCGGGAGTTTCCCTGTGACGATCTGACACCTATCCAAGCTTTTTTATCCCTGAATGCAGGGGAGGGGGCAGTTCTCCTTGAATCGGCTGTTAAAGATGAGGAGATGGGAAGATACTCTCTGCTTGCCATCGAGCCTTTTGCGACGTTTTCCTCAACAGGTGTTGTGGAACCGCTTGAGGCGTTAAGACAGACCCTCAAAACCCTCTCTTTACCCCCTAATCCCAACTACCCGCCCTTGGTTGGTGGGGGGGTTGGTTTTGCCACATACGATGCCATCCGCCTTTTTGAGGAGATCCCCAATAGGCACCCCCCTTGCCATGGGCTGCCAGACCTGCTTTTTCTGTTCCATGCGGTGCATATCGCCTTTGATCATTCCAAGGAGAGCTTGCTGATCTCTGTCAATGTCGCTCTCACTGGAGATGAGGATAGAGACTATGCGTTTGCTCTCCAAAAAATTGAGGAGATTTTACTTAAAATCAAATCCCCTCCAATCAAGTTAGAAAAAAAGGTGATGCCTGAAACCCCTTTTTGTGAAGAGATGAGCGATGCGGTTTTTTGCCAGATGGTGGAAAAGGCTAAAGAGCACATTGTCAAGGGGGATATTTTTCAGGTAGTTCTCTCGCGCACCTTTAGTTGTCCTTTTGAAGGGAACCCTTTTGATGTTTATCGCGCTTTGCGGATGACCAATCCTTCCCCATTTATGTTCTATATTCAGATGAACGATTATGCCATTGCCGGTGCATCTCCTGAGAGGCTTGTCAAGCTTGAGGGGAGCAAACTGCAGACGATGCCCATTGCAGGAACCAAGAGCAGAGTTGCAGGGGAAGAGGAAAAGGCTGTTTTAGAACTGATGCAAGATCCCAAAGAGGATGCAGAACACATGATGCTTGTCGATCTAGGAAGAAATGATCTTGGGATCATCGCAAAGATTGGCACTGTACATGTAGCACAACTTAAAAACCCCCGTTATTTTCCCCATGTGATCCACCTTGTCTCTCAGATTGAGGCGCAGATTGCAGAGGGGTACGATGCTTTGGATGCCCTAAAAGCAACCTTTCCAGCGGGTACATTAACAGGAGCACCCAAGATCTCTGCGATGCACATCATCGATGCGCTCGAGGGTTCGGCCAGAGGAATTTATGGGGGATGCGTGTGTACCATTGATAACCATGGAAACCTCGATAGCTGCATTGCGATCCGCACAGCTTTCATTAAAGAGGGGATCGCCTCTGTCAGAGCAGGGGCGGGAATTGTTTTTGATTCAGATCCATGGAAGGAGGCTGAGGAAACTAGAGCTAAGGCCAAAGGGGTGATTCAAGCGATTCAACTAGCAGGAAGGGGGGTGTTATGATTCTTTTGATCGATAATTACGATAGTTTTACACATAACCTCTACCAACTGATCTCTCCGATCTACCCTCAAGTGAAGGTCGTGCGCAATGATAAGATCACTTTAGATGAAATTAGAACCCTAAACCCTCAAGCGATCATCCTATCGCCAGGATCTGGACACCCGGAAGAGGCGGGGATCTGCATTGATCTGATCCGCACATTTGCTCCGACAATCCCTATTCTAGGTGTGTGTCTGGGGCATCAAGCGATCGGCATTGCTTTTGGTGCACCTGTGGTGTCTGCTCCACAAATTCTCCATGGAAAAAAATCGGCTGTGTTTCATCGACGCAAAGGGATGTTTAAGGGTTGTGCGCTCCCTTTGAATGTTGGGCGCTACCACTCGCTTGTGATCGATAAAGGATCGATACCATCTTGCTTATGTGTAGAAGGGGAGGATGCATCCGGGGTGATCATGGCCATTAAACATGAGCAATTCCCCTGTTATGGGGTGCAGTTTCACCCAGAATCGATCCTGACAGAGCAGGGAGAGTTGATGATCCGTAACTTTTTGCAGCAGGCAGACCTATGTTAAAGTCGTTACTTGAAAAACTTATCTGCCAAAAAAATCTCACCAAAGAGGAGAGTGCTTTGGCAATCGACCAAATATTAGCAGATGCCAATCCTAACCAAATTGCCGCATTTCTTGTTTTGATGCGGGCAAAGGGGGAGACAGTTGAGGAGTTGCAGGGAATTATCGAGGCGATGCGCACAAAAATGATACAGATTCAGATTCCAACACCAGTCCTTGATATCGTAGGAACGGGGGGCGATGGAGCTCACACCCTAAATATCTCAACAGCATCTGCAATTTTAGCTGCTAGCTGCGGGGTAAAAATTGCCAAGCATGGCAATCGAAGTGTCTCTTCTGCTTGTGGCTCTGCAGATGTCCTTGAGTGGCTTGGTATCAATATCCATCAGGGGAAAGAAAATTTAAGTCGCTGTATTGAGGAGGTGGGGATTGGCTTTATGTTTGCCCCCAACTTCCATCCAGCGATCAAAAATTTAAAAGAGATCCGAGCAGGGTTGAACATACGCTCCTTCTTTAACATCATTGGACCCTTGCTCAATCCTGCACATGCGCAATATCTCATGGTAGGTGTTTTTCACAAAGATTTGATGGAGAAGGTAGCTTCGCTCCTATGTCATCTCAAAATACATCGCGCACTTGTCTTTCATGGGTGCGGCCTGGATGAACTTTCTTGTCTTGGGCCATCGGATGTGATTGAGGTGTCAGAAAATAGCATCCGCCATTTTGTTCTCGATCCGATAGAACTGGGTTTAAAGCAGTGCACATTAGATGATTTGCGCGGCAAAGATGCCGCCTACAACGCTCACCGAATCGTTGAGGCATTAGAAGGAAAACAGAGTCCGTTTGCCGATACAATTGCGCTTAATGCCGGGGTTGCAGCCTACATTTATGGGATCACAGATTCCATTGTAGAGGGGATCGAGATGGCAAAAATTCACCTAAAAGAAAAACGGGGATTAAACTTACTTAGCAAATGGAGGTCTTATGTTTAATTTCCTTCAGGAAATTTTAGAAAGAAAGCAAAAAGAGGTGGAACAGCTAGCACTACCTGTCCGTTTTTCTGAGGCTCTTACCTCAAAACCGCTCTCTGTTATTGCCGAAATTAAACGCAAGTCCCCCTCCAAGGGGATCCTCAATGCAGCGATTGACCCTGTCGAACTTGCAAGGAAATATGTAGCTGGCGGAGCCTCTGCCATCTCTGTGCTCACAGATGAGGGTTTTGGAGGAACATTGCAAGATCTTAAGGATGTCATCGCAGCTTGCCCCAACACACCTATCCTCCGCAAAGATTTTATCATCGACCTACGGCAAATCGATGAAACAGCCAGAGCTGGTGCCCATGCGGTGCTGCTCATTGCAGCTGTGTTAAAAGAGCGTTTGCCTGAGTTTATCAAGGCCGTAGAGGAAAGAGGGATGGATGCTCTTGTCGAGGTGCATAGCCTAGATGAGCTCATCTCAGCCCAGCAGTCGGGTGCAAAAATCATCGGGGTGAATAACCGTAATCTCACGACATTTCATGTCAATTTACAGACAGCAGAAGATCTCTCTTCCCATTTTCTACCCCGGACAATCAAAGTCGCAGAATCCGGGATTGAAAATGCAGAAGATGCCTCACGGATGAAAGCTTGCGGCTATGACGCCATTCTGGTAGGGGAGGCTCTTGTCAAATGCGCAGACCCCCAACATCTCATCGAGGAGATGCGCCATGCTCATTAAAATTTGTGGCATCACTACTCCAGAAATCGCCTCATATGCTGCACGCAATGGAGCCCATTTCATCGGGATGATCCTAACCCCTGGTTTCAAAAGGACAGTAAGTCTTGCCAAAGGCAAAGAAATCGCTCAAGCAGCCATTGCCAATGGGGCGGCTCCTGTTGCCGTATTTGTTTCTGAAATGCCGGAAGAGGTTCAGAGGATATGCGATGAACTTGGGATATCCACTGTGCAGTATTACCAGCCAATAATTTTAGCGCCGCACCTTAACCGGTTTTACATCAACAACCTGGATGCACCGCTTAGAGAAACCCGAGATTTTTTGTTAATGGAGAGTGCAACCCCAGGTAGTGGCCAACAAATTGAGAGTTCCACATTCATCCGCCCTGAGCGTCCCTTCTTTTTGGCCGGTGGGTTAAATCCCCAAAACGTGAATGAAATGATCCGATTCTACCGACCCTGTGGTGTCGATGTTTCCAGCGGCGTGGAAAAAGAGGGGAAGAAGAGGCAAGATCTGATTTTAAAATTTATTCAAGAGGTCAATTGTTATGAATGAGCAAATGCAGTTTGGGGGCGTTTATTTACCCGAGCTTCTCATGGCGCCGATTGCAACATTGCAAAAGGGATGGGAGCGATACAGATCTGATTCTGATTTTCAAGAAGAGCTCTCCGCACTTTTTAAAGACTATGCAGGTAGAGAAACCCCGATGACAGAAGTTCGACGATTCTCCCAGGCTATAAATGGCCCTCGTATCTTTCTCAAACGAGAGGATCTCTTGCACACAGGAGCTCATAAACTCAATAACGCATTAGGACAGTGCCTGCTTGCAAAACGGCTGGGAAAGAGCCGGATCATTGCAGAAACAGGGGCCGGCCAGCATGGTGTGGCAACGGCAACAGCGTGTGCATTTCTTGGATTAAAGTGCGTTGTCTACATGGGAAAAGTCGATGTGGAGAGGCAATCTCCTAACGTTTCTCGGATGAACCTTTTAGGCGCTGAAGTGATCGCTGTAGAAAAAGGGGCAATGACTCTCAAAGATGCCGTTAATGAAGCTCTGCGCGACTGGTCAGCCTCTTATGAGGATTCCCACTACTGTTTGGGATCGGCACTCGGCCCCCACCCTTATCCTGAAATGGTCGCTAGCTTCCAATCGATCATTGGCAAGGAGGCCCTCATTCAGATCCATGAAAAAATAGGGGGTGACCCGGATCTGATCGTCGCTTGTGTCGGCGGGGGATCGAACGCCATTGGCATTTTTTCCTCTTTTATCGACCGTCCTAAAGTGGCACTCATTGGTGTTGAGGCCGGGGGAAAAGGGGATAAATTAGGAGAACATGCTGCTCGATTCAAAGGGGGAAGGCCTGGTGTCCTTCACGGTTGTTACACCTATCTTTTACAAGACCTCGACGGGCAAGTTGTAGAAACCCATTCGATTTCAGCTGGCCTCGATTACCCCGCCGTAGGCCCCCAACACTCAGAGCTTTACACCTCAGGAAGGGCGCACTATGCAAGCGTGAGTGATGAAGAGGCTTTGGCTGCATTTAAATTGCTCTCTCAAACAGAGGGGATCATCCCGGCGCTTGAATCTAGCCATGCTCTGGCCTATGTGATGAAGGTAGCCCATACCTTCGAAAAAGACAAAGTGATCCTCATCAACCTCTCAGGCAGGGGAGAAAAAGACCTGCCCCAACTGATTGCTAAAGGAGTATTATGATTACAGAGGCGTTTGCAAAAGGAGCTGTCTTTATCGCTTATCTGACCTTAGGGGACGGGGGGCTTGAATATTCCCTCAGCTCCGCCCTTGCCCTTGTCAAAGGAGGCGTCGACCTATTGGAGATCGGCCTTCCCTTCACAGATCCTGTAGCAGATGGTCCTGTCATCCAACAGGCGATGCAGCGCTCTTTGGATAGGGGGACAAAAGCTGCCGATCTCATCCCCTTTTTACAAGCTCTGCGAAAGGAAACCGATGTCCCCATCGTCCTTTTTACTTATTACAACCCGATTTTAGCCCTTGGAAAAACATTCCTGGATCAGGCAAAGCAGGCCGGTGCCTCTGGCATGCTAGTTGTCGATCTGCCTTGCGAATTATACCCTGAATCAGATCTTGACCCCATTCTTGTCATTTCTACATCCACTCCGCAAGAGCGTGTAGAAAAAATCGCAAAGAAAGCTAGAGGATTTATTTATTACGCCTGCCAGATGGGGACAACGGGGATGCGCTCTACCCTTCCCGCACACTCTGCTCACGATATTGCCCGGATCAAAGAGGCAACTTCTCTGCCTGTTGCCATAGGTTTTGGAATTAGCAAAAGGGAGACGGCCCAAGAAGGCCTCAAATTAGCTGATGGCTTTGTCGTCGGCTCCTACTTTGTCGATGCTATGAGTAGAGGGGTATCTGCAGAAGAATTAACAAATTTAGCCAAACAAATCGATCCCAGGAGGCCCTTATGATCATTCTTACACAACGCAGTGCAACACGAGAAGATATTTCCCATCTGCAAAAAAGGCTGGAATGGATGGGGATTAAGGCCAACTTAATCGAAAGAGACACAAGGCTCTGTCTAGCCCTTGTGGCAGGCATCGATAAGAGCGTTGATGCTAAGCAATTTAAGAGCCTGCCCTTTGTCGAAGAGATCCTCCCCCTATTAGAACCCTACAAACTTGCTGCGCTGCAGACCAAAAATTGCCGTACTATCATTACTTGCAAAGGGGAAAGCATCGGGGGCAAACAGCTTGCCATCATGGCAGGACCATGTAGTATCGAGTCGGAAGAACAGATCTTCGCTTGCGCCAAATGTGTGAAAGAAAATGGAGGAAATATTCTGCGCGGAGGGGCATTCAAACCCCGCACATCTCCCTACTCATTTCAGGGTTTAGGAGAAACAGGATTGCAATACTTGCAAAAAGCAGCTAAAGCCTATGGCCTTCTCAGTGTCTCTGAGGTGATGGATACCGATCAGATTGAGCTTGTGGCAAGCTATAGCGACATCCTTCAGATTGGGGCGCGCAACATGCAGAATTTTAGCCTGCTTAAAAAACTTGGCACCGTTAAGAATCCGATCTTACTCAAGCGGGGACTGAGTGCAACCTATCAGGATCTTCTCATGTCTGCAGAATATATCTTAAGTGCCGGCAACCCCAACGTGATCCTCTGTGAGCGGGGAATCCGCACCTACGAGACCTATAGCCGCAACACCCTCGATCTTGCGGCAGTGCCGATCCTCCAGGAGCTGTCTCATTTGCCCATCATCGTCGATCCCAGCCATGGTACAGGCATCCGCAAAATGGTGCCCCCCATGGCAAAAGCTGCGATAGCAGCCGGTGCTGATGGCCTCATGATCGAGATCCACCCCATCCCCGATAAGGCATTTTCCGATGCCGATCAAACTTTGAGCTTCGAGCAGTTTGCTCACCTGTGCCAAGCGCTTAAAAGTTTGGCGCTAGTTGTGGACCGGGTGCTTTAGAGATCAACTATGTGGTCAGGGAAGGGGAATCTATTGTGAAAATTAATATAGAGTACTCGCCCTTCTTCTTCATAGGTTGAATCCATCGAATCATCCTCAGCTACGACATCAAAGACGACACTTAGAAGACCCCCAACCCATTCGATTTCTGCAATTTGTATGTCTTTAACCTTCCATTTTTTTGCCTTAAAAAAGGCATCTAAAGAAATCGAGGAAACAGATTCACCTGTATCAAGATCAAAAATGGAAATGGATAACACTGCATCTTTTGATTTTCCAGAAATGGCAAGAAAATTTCCCCATACACTATTGATCTCTACTTGAAATATTGTTGGTGCAAAAGAAGAACCGGGTTTTAGAGTAATGATTTTATCTAAATCCGTATCATAAATTTTTATTTCCTCATTTGCTCGATTAATGGGCACGTATCCATTGTCGGGTATATTAATAAATCTTAAATGATCATTAATGTAAAAAGAGCGGGTATGCGCCTCTTGTCGAAATTTCTCTTCAAACTGCAAGTTAAAAAATATTTCCTTGCTCTCGTCTTCATTGCAAATACAAATGTGATTATTGCAAGTGGCATAAGAAATTTTAGAGTCAGCGTTGTCAGAAATCACCATTTCGTATTCGAAATTTAACGAATCAGTGCCTGATTGAAGATTCCATAACCTAATTTTCTTATTTTCTTTAGAATCTATGTATATAAACATATCATTAATAATTGAGCAGCTATAATTAACAATTCCATTTTTATTAAGTTCTATTATAATTTCCTGACTATTTTTTTCTTCTCCTAAATCAATCCAGTTTCTATTTCCTGTTTCACGTTCGATAAAGGTAATAACATTATCTTCTCCGATATAAGCAATATATTTTGAGTCTATATAAGGTTCTATATTAAACAAGTCTGAATCTTTCAAGATTTTTACATTCTTTTTATAATTATATTCGATGTCTTTTTCTAATTCGTAAATTACAACGTCAGTTTGCATTTTTTCTTTGTCATAGTATGCCAAACAGGGAAGTGATCCAAAATTATTGCAAAAAATATGAACCGTTTGTTTTTTTGAAGTGTTTATAATATTTCTCTTTGTTTTAATTAGCTTTGCTGTTTCCATGTCAAAAATTTTCATATTAACTTGTGATTTATTTTCACTATCTTCTTCTAATGTCAATAATAGGTTCTCTCCAAAGCATAGAAAGTCCTGTAATGAAGACTCGGTGGAAATATTGATATTTGTATTATTTAATTGAAATGAACAACGATTTTTTATTCCTTTGAGTTCTGATTCGTATATTTTTCCATGCAAAAAATTTATTATTTTTATGTCATTATAAAAATCATTTGTTTCATTTTTGTAAATTATAAATCTTTTTAAATAAATTTTTTCTATTAAATCTCGATTTATGTTATAAGTCGTGTGTTTTTCTTTTTCGCTAATTAGATTGTAGTTGTTATATATGAAGCAGTGCTTTTCTTTTTTACAGATTAGAATTGTTTCATTTAAATCGAATATAGCGCAATTACGTTTTATTAATTTTACGGAACTTTTGTTTTTATATACATTAAAAATTGGAGCCATGTTTTTTTTAAAAATATCGTAGTAATTTATATCTAAATTTTCATTGCATTTAAAATGCGAAAATAATTTAAAAGCTGTTATCCAAATTCTAGGATCAAAATAATAGTTGTAAGTCTTTTTGCATGCGGTTCCAAATGCCACAACATCTTTCACTGATCTGATTAGCTGTCTAGTAGAATAGTGTTTTTGGTTTAATAATTCTAAAAATATTTTTATTATCAGTTCTTTGGGTAATGCAACATGACCTTTTACATGCTGAAAATAATTAATATGCGTTTGTGTCTCTATTTGAGCTTTAATTTTAATTTCTCTGCTTTCCATTTTTTTAACTTATATTTTGGTTTATTACCAATATTTTAACAAAAAATATCATTTTTAGCAAAAAAATAATAGATATTTCTATTTTGCGCTAAGAAAATTCCGAAAACATCCAACTTTATTCATAACCAACTCTCTTCCAATCTGTTAAGGAAAAGTCTTAAGCAGTTGAACAATTTTTCCTGAACGACCTCTCCAAAACACCTTAAATTTATCTGCTTTGTAAGGGTCAGGGGGTCAATATGTTCCATTATACTTCCGACATAATTCATTTTATAGATGCAATAAAATCAAATTTTTTATATCATTAATAAATAGACTAATACGATAACATTTAACCATAAAAAACTTTTATAAATTAAGGATAAATAACATGAATGAAACTAATCATTTTTCTAAATTACCAAAATTTGTCTGCTTGGAGATTTTCTCTTACTTTGATGCGCAGCAATTAAGTCAATGTGCACAAGTTTCTAAAAAATTTAACGAAATGGCAAATTCAAATACTTTAAATGCATGGAAATTATTACATAATTTGTGCGTGAAAAATAATTTTATCAATGATGAATCAGTTCGTCCCAATGAAATAAAGAATTTTTTAGTCGTCTCAAAAAATGGGATAATTAAAAAAATAAAAGAGTTTGTCAATCAAATGGATCAAAATAAAAAGGCCGTATTTAATTGTCATTTTGTTTTTGGTAAAGTGTTTAGTTGTTTCAAGAATTCACCTGGGAAGAAGGAGAACAAAATTATTCTTGAACTAACGCATGGTTCAAAAAGAATTTTAACTTATCAAAGTTGGTTGGAAGACGATATTAAGAATGGTGCCGACATCCGGAGCGGATGTCTTTTTATGAAGGACACTCCTGGATTTCCTACCTATACCTGTCACTTGAAATATAATACCTCCTTAGGATGCACGATAGGGGAAGGTAGATATAGATTGGTTTTTGAGTGCCCAACTTTGTCTGATCAAACAAATAACGCAGAATTTCAAAAGGAAATTATGGAGATTGTGGAAAACCGATTAAAGGGAAACTCAAGGTTCTGTATTTTGTTTTAAACTCCAACTTTGTGCAAAATTGGGCTGATACTTGCCAGCCAAGATAGGAAAAATAAAAATAGATGGGAGCAATTTCGTAGGCGTGCTATTTTCTTTCCTATTCAAATAGGAGAGATACTATGCGCGCCCTACATTCTTTTCTTTCTTTGTTGGTAGTCCTTAGCCCAGTTGCACTAAAAGCCAATGACCTGCCTATCCCTGAAAATAAACCGATCTGCACACGGCCGTTTCCTCTAGAACCGACAACCTACACATTTTCATCGACACATGGAGATATTTCCGTGCTTGATTCGGGCGGTCCCGGCAAAGCCGTTCTATTTATCCATGGCAACTCCTGTTGCAAGGAAGTCTTTACACGGCAGTTTGAGAGTGAGCTGACCAAAAAGTATCGTCTGATTACCTTCGATCTCCCTGGACATGGACAGAGCGCCAAGGCAATCAATCCGGAAAAGACGTATCATTATGATGGGTATTCCGCTCTGCTTATCGAACTTATTCAGGAGCTGCGCTTGGAAAATCCCTATATAGTTGGTTGGTCATTGGGAGGCCATGTCGCCTTAAATGCGTTAGCCAAAGGTCAGGCATTTGCAGGAATTTTACTTACCGGTGCACCGCCTATCGAACTTAACTATGATGGATTTAAAAAAGGTTGGCTCCCTATGCCAGGAGTGATGCAGCTTTGGAGTAAAGAAAGGTTTAGCCTTGAAGATGCTGAGCTTTTTCTTAATGGCGTTAATTGCCGGTTTGACCTAAAAAAAGATTCCTTTATTCTCGAAGCCGTCCTAAAAGCAGATGCTAGAGGTCGTACGCTGTTATTAAGAAGCCTGGTCAACAATCCATTTGCTAACCAGAAAACCCTGGTAGAAACAGATACAACTCCGCTTTGCATCGTTCAGGGCACAGAGGATAGAGTCAATCTCGACTACCTCAAGAATGAAGTGAAATATAAAAATCTCTTTAATGGAAAAATCTACGAAATTCAGGGCGCTGGGCATACTGTTTTCTGGGAAGAGCCTAAGGTCTTCAATACCATTCTTGAAGATTTTCTTGGGACATTATCCAAATAAACATTAATTGCTATTTCCGACAATTAAGCTATATTTTATCAAGCCAACCTGATATCGTGTCTGGATGACCATAAAATGAGAATCAGATTTACATGAAAGAAAACAAATTCCAAGAATTAAATTTACACCCAAGCATTCTGAAAGCCATCGACGAAGCTGGCTTTACCACCCCCACCCCCATTCAAGCCGAGGCAATCCCAGAAATCATGAAGGGATCTGACCTGAGAGCATCTGCACAAACGGGGACCGGCAAGACAGCGGCTTTCATCCTCCCCTCTTTGAACCGCCTAGCCACACCTTCCACCCTTCCAGGCAAAGGCCCGCGCATTTTGATCTTAGTTCCAACGCGCGAACTTGCAATGCAAGTCGCAGTTGAGGCTGCAAAATACAGCAAACATATCTCCCGTTGCAAAACGGTATGTATCTATGGGGGAGCTCCTTATCCTCCACAAAATCGCGATCTAGCCCGTCATCATGAGATCTTGGTTGCGACCCCAGGGCGCCTGATCGACCATATGGAACAGGGAAGGATTGATTTCTCTAGAGTCGAGTTGTTTATTCTCGATGAAGCCGACCGTATGTTGGATATGGGATTCATCCAGCCAGTGGAGCAAATTGCCGCTGAGCTGCCTGAAAATCACCAAACCTTGATGTTCTCTGCCACACTTGCTGGCAGCGTCATGAAACTCTCCAGCCGTCTTCTAAAGAATCCGGTACAGATCAGTGTTACTCCTGACAGAGTGAATCACGAAAATATCGAGCAACGGCTCCACCGCGTAGACAATCTTGAGCACAAATACCGCCTCCTCGATCACCTGCTCAGCGATCCAGATATGACGCAAACGATTATCTTTACGGCAACCAAACGGCAAGCGGATAGCCTCGTTGAAAAGCTAGCTCGATTAGGGCGCAGCGCAAGAGCTTTGCATGGTGGGATGAATCAGCGTCAAAGGACCCGCACGATCCAGGAGATGCGCCATGAGCAATTTGATATTCTAGTTGCAACCGATGTTGCGGCACGAGGAATCGACATTCAAACAATTACCCATGTCATCAACTTTGACCTCCCCCGCTGCACAGAAGACTACGTCCACCGGATCGGTAGAACTGGGCGCGCAGGAGCTAGCGGCGTTGCGATGTCGTTTGCCTCACCTAAAGACATGTCGATCGTTAGACAGATTGAAAAATTCACAGGACAGAGGTTAAATCCCCATCAGATTCCTGGGATGGAACCTAAAGTTGAAAAAGCCCCTTTTGAAAACGCAAAGCCTGATTTCAAAAGAAGAAGGCCTCCTTTCCAGAACAAGGGCAAGCCAAATCAGTACAAGGCAAAACCTCGTCAGTGGTATCCTTAAAAGTCACAAGGGGGTATAATTCCCCCTTTTTCCTAATCAAAGTCCTTGGGAGTCCTGCGCAGGGATTTCTTTTCGGACAGCTGCTTTTTGCCAGCTAACATCTTTTCTTTGCTTTTTCGAGACCTTCGTCGCTTTTGTCGTCTGATCTTCTCAAATTCTTGCTGCTTTTCCGACTTTTTGTTCTCAAGTTTTTCTTCAAGACGCTCGCACAGATCGCGCCTAGCGTAGAAACGGTTCATTTCACGGGAGCGCTCCCTTTGGCACTTAATCTCAATACCAGTGGGAGTATGCTTTAAATAGACGCAAGATGAGGTCTTATTGATCTTCTGCCCCCCTTTGCCAGAACCTAAGATGAATTTTTCAATTAAATCATCATCTTTGATTTCCAAAGTATCCATTCGTTGCTGAAGTTCCTCTAGCTTTTCTTTGCTAACCATGCAGATACCTTAAGG
The DNA here is from genome assembly GCA_903970255.1 of Acidobacteriota bacterium. Lineage (GTDB taxonomy): Bacteria > Chlamydiota > Chlamydiia > Chlamydiales > Rhabdochlamydiaceae > CAJCIW01. The sequence goes on along the minus strand of CAJCHM010000048.1, from coordinate 1,310 downwards.
ATTGCGGCCAAGGATCTTCAATGTTTTGAAATGGGAAGCGATTGCTGCAAAAAAAGTAGGGTTGGAATGATAGGGGAGCCCGAACTCCAGAGCAGTCTCTTTGACAATTGGAGAGATTTTTTTAAGGTGTGTGTGGCAGACATGAGGGAAAATATGGTGCTCCACCTGGAAATTGAGTCCGCCAAAAAGAAAATTGACCCATTTGCTATCGATAGCAAAGTTAGAAGTTGTCGCTAGCTGGTGCTTAAGGAAACTATTGTCGATCTTCCCTTCTTCATTGGGTAGCGGGAAAGCGACATTTTCAACGATATGGGCCAGTTGAAAGACTACTGTAATTGTCAACCCAGCTGCAGCAAGAAAACTCAAATAACCCAACACAACCACCCACCAAGCAAAAGGGAGAATGAGAATAGGGAGGGCTACAAATAGAAAAAGGTGAATGAATTTGAAACCAATCAATAGGAGAATCTCCGTATTGGAGGGATTTCCGGGAGCATTATTTTTCATCTTTAGAATCTGATAAATCCTCTTTGAGTCTGAGTAATACACCCATTTGATCAAATTAATGCTATAGAGTAAAGGAGCATAGATATGCTGAAAACGATGAAACCAATGATGCTTTGCCTTAGGGCATAGTCGCAAGACGTAAGGGACCCCAAGATCACAGTCATGACCTGCAATATTGGTAAAAGTATGATGGTCGATTGTATGTTCTTTTCTCCAATAGAATGAACTGGCCCCGCAAAGGTCCATCATCAACCCCAAGATCCGGTTGCCAGGAGATGTGGAAGCGTAGGCACCATGCAGGGCGTCATGGGCGATGTTCATTGTCCCAATAGACATCACAAACCCCAAAAGCATAAATAAAAGAAAAAATCCAACAGATCCGCTCGGATTAGCAAGGAGCGCCCCATAGATGAGAAACGTAGAGGCTATATAGAAAATTGATTTGAAGTACATGGCAGAGTTCGCCCGAGCAGAGATATGGGTTTCTTTAAAAAAATGATTTACCCGCTCTCTTAAAACGGTTGTAAAATCACGCCCTTCTTCCTTTAAAAAAGAAATTTTTCTCGCTTGGTTAGTCATTGTTTCCCACTTTAGATTGCCTTCCCAAAGTCTAACTGAATTTTCTTGTTTAGTCAAGCGAAAGGCCCCAGATGCAGCAGTTTCCGCTAAAAAACTTTGTTGAAAATCAATGACTTACATACATTTTCATAGGGGTTTAGTACAAAAGTGCTTTTTCTCTATCAAAACGCCTCAAATCCTCGTACTCAAAAAATGAGAGTTCGCGAAAAAATTTTCCAAAAAAC
>CAJCHM010000047.1 GCA_903970255.1 Acidobacteriota bacterium | reverse complement strand
GTTTTTTGGAAAATTTTTTCGCGAACTCTCATTTTTTGAGTACGAGGATTTGAGGCGTTTTGATAGAGAAAAAGCACTTTTGTACTAAACCCCTATGAAAATGTATGTAAGTCATTGATTTTCAACAAAGTTTTTTAGCGGGAACTGCTGCTTGGTCAGTATCAGGATTGCTTAATATTCCTAAGCTCCCTATGCTCATTAAAATTTTATATCACACCGCAGGTGCATATGGAAAAAGAAGGAAGCGAGCCATTAGTTCCTAATGAATTGCGTTTTGAAGATCTAAAAAAAGTCAATCAACACGGAATTGAATATTGGAGCGCAAGAGATCTGCAACCTTGTCTCGGTTATTCTCAATGGCGGTACTTTGAAAATGCTGTTAGAAAAGCCATAGCATCCTCTAAGCAGTCGGGCAATAATCCAGCTTATCACTTTGCGGGCGCCCGCAAACAGATCCAGCTGGGAAAAGGCGCTTCGCAAATGATTGAAGATTACCACCTTTCTCGTTTTGCATGCTATCTGATTGCCCAAAACGGAGACCCTAGAAAGCCAGAAATCGCCCGTGCCCAAAAGTACTTTGCCATTCAAACCAGGCGGCAAGAGATTTCTGATGAAATCGCTGCTGACCTCGAACGCCTTGAATTAAGAAAACAAGCATCTGTAGAATTCAAAGCTCTTTCTGGTGCAGCTCGTGATGCAGGTGTACAAAACAAGATGTTCGGTATTTTTCATGATGCCGGATATAAAGGGCTCTATGGAGGACTAGGGGTTGATGCTATCAAGGCTCGCAAGGGTATCGGCCACAAAGAACAGCTTATGGATCGAATGAATACAACTGAGCTTGCAGCTAACCAATTTCGAATGACCCATGCGCGGGAAAAGCTCAAACTAGAGAAGATTAAAAACCAAAGAGACGCCATCGAAACTCACGAAATGGTAGGGAAAGAAGTGCGAGCTGCTATTGCTAAAATTGGCGTTGCTTTTCCTGAGAATATCCCTCCTGCTGAACCCATTAAAAATGTGGAAAAACGCTTAAAAAAGAAAAGGCCTGTTCTCGAACTGAATAACAAAGATGCTGTTGGTCTAGTTCCGGAAGCCACCCGCCCCGAAGTCTAGTAATTGCCCTCTAAGATCATTTTGTCGGCACCGACAAAATGATCTTAGAAGTTAAATCAAAAATACATGGATCATTAGATCGGTGACTAAGTGAGCAGCTATTGCCGCCCAGAGTCCTCTAGACCAATATAACCAGCCAAAAACTAATCCCGCAATCCCATTGAGAAAAAGAACGCGAAAAATTTCAAAAGTTGATGGCGGAATTAATTTAAAAGCCGCAGGCAGATGACCAATTCCAAAAATCAGTGCCACTAAAATATTCGTAACCCAGAGGACTGGTAACCTTTTATTAATACTAACTCGAAAACATTTATTTAAGATAAAATAAATCAGTGTAAATAGAAAAAGCCTTAATAGCACTTCTTCATTCACACCACCATAAATGGAGGCTAATGCCCCGGCCCAAAAAGGAGGATGCACTCCAGAAAGAAGTGAGTTTCCAAAGAGGGTCTTATCGAAAAGGAAAATAGCCAAACCGACCAATATCCCGAAAATGACTGCGAGGTAGATGATTCTTTGAAGGGGATTCTTATAACTAAAAGGATGTAAGTCAGTTTTAGGCAAAATCTTGAAACTCAGCCAACAAATCAACGCATAGAAGAGCACTGCCTGAATGGTGCCAAAAAGAAACAGCTTCAAAATTGATACAGAAGGAGGCACTATTTCTAAATAGTGAATATAGGGAAGAACAGACCATGAGCCAATAATACATAAGATCCATAGGAGAAAAAATATTTTCTTGTTGGCTGTTCTGTTTGTGTCATGTCTTACCTTTTCAACAAAAAATGGCTTAAGCCAATAAAAGCCTGAACTTTTGTATTTAAAGATGCTCGGAACAGGAGTTGAACCTGCACGGCCTTGCGGCCTAAGGGATTTTAAGTCCACGGCCCCCTCATAACAACACCTTATCCCACCTGACATCTCATAGAGCAACATACCATCGAACCAAAAATAAAATCACCCCAAATCACGTAAAACCAAGACAAACCTTGCCCAGTATTGACCCAAATTTGACCCAATAAATCGGCTGGATTGACCCAGCATCGGCGTTGTTTAATATTCTTGCCTTCTCTATGCTTAGTAAAATTTTATATTACACAAGAGGCGCGCATGAAAAATGAAAGCAACAAAGCTCTAATTTTCAGGGAATTGCGTTTTTTGTGGATCTGAATTTTAACGATTTTTGTTGAAATTACTACATGCATGTAGTAGCATTATAACTTAGTAAGGAAATAGGTTTTGCCGTGCCGATCAGTGGAAAAGAGATCAGGAAGTTGTTCTACGAAAAAGGTTACGAACTAGTTCCTGGCGGTGGAAAAGGGAGCCATTGGAAGCTTAAAAAGAAGGGAAAGAAGACGATTGTCATTCCTGACCATAAAGAACTGAGTAAAGGTCTAGAGCATGATCTGAGGAAAGACTTAAGTCGGGCGTAAATTAAGAGGTTAACATGAAATATCACTTCAAGATTCATAAAGAAGGTAAACTCTTTTGGGCTAAGTGCATAGAACTCAGTGGGTGCTATACGCAAGCTGACTCAATGGGTGAATTGACTGCAAGAATGCATGAGGCACTTAATCTATACATTTCAGAGCCAGAAGGCTCAACAGATCTCGCTGAATTGCCAGATGACTCGATCAACACTTCTAAGAATGTAGTTGAGGTTTCAGTAGATGCAGATATCGCCTTTGCTTTTCTTATGCGCTACCATAGGATTAAGCACGGAATGACCCAAAGCGAGGTTGCAAGGAAAATGGGATTTGCGAATGTAAACGGATACCAGCGGTTAGAACGTAAGAAATGCAATCCAAATTTAAAAACGCTATCTAAAATTAAAGGGATTTTCCCTGATTTTTCTTTAGATTTCGCCATGGCATGATAAAAAACAACTATTCATATTTATAATCAAATTTGATTCGATATTATGGACGCACATGAAAAATAAAAGCAATCAAGATGTTAATTACTGATAGGTTGCATTTTGAGGATCTAAAAAAGGTCAACCAATATCGAATTGAATATTGGAGCGCCAGAGATCTACAACTATAATCGTCCCAGAAATTAGGACCACCCTCTAAACTTATAGTGTCCTACAACAGGAGGAGGCTAAAAATGGCCCGTACAAGAAAAAAATATACACCAGAATTCAAGCTCAAGGCAGTGGTGGAGGTCTTGAAGGGAGAAAAGACAGCGGCCCAGTTGGCCGGATAATTAGGCGTTCACCGGATGGTGCTCTCTGAATGGAAAAGGACCTTTATAGGAAGCGGAGCCCAGCTCTTTGAAAGACAGAAAAGGGCAAAAGGCACGTCTGAGGAAAAAGAAAATGAAATGACTCACTTTTTATGAGCTTGCGGCACAAATTTGGCACACTTGCTACAAAAAACCGGCATTTTTCCCTGCTTTTCAAAATTCAGGATCTACTGTCTCCTTGTTGCTTTGTGTTGTGAGCAAGTGTGCCAAAAGTGTGCCACGGAGCAATGTGAACTGCTTATGGCATCTTAAGGCTTGGACGTAACTTGTTGATCTTAAAAGATGCTCGGAACAGGAGTTGAACCTGCACGGCCTTGCGGCCTAAGGGATTTTAAGTCCACGGCCCCCTCCTAACAACACCTCATCCCAGCTGACATCTCACAGAGCAACATACCACTATTTGAAAAATAAAATCACCCCAAATTATCCCAAATCACGGGAGATCTTGCCCAGTACTGACCCAAATTTGACCCAGTAAATCGGCTGGATTTACGGCCCAAGATCTGAGCATTGTTTAAAATTATTAGCTTCTCTATGCTTAATAAAATTTTACATGACACTTCAGGTTTATATGGAAAATGAAAATAACAAGCCACTAATTCGCAATGGATTGCATTTTGAAGACCTGAAAAAGATCAATCAGCATGGGATTGAGTATTGGAGTGCTCGAGATCTTCAGCCCCTCCTGGGATATTCTAAATGGCAACGCTTTGAAAATGCCGTTAGGAAGGCTATAGAATCGTGTAAGCAATCAGGAAATGATCCGAATCATCACTTTACCAGCGCCGGTAACCCAATAAGAAATGGAAAAGGACGTACTCAAGTCGTTGATGATTATCATCTTTCTCGTTTTGCCTGCTACCTGATTGCTCAAAATGGAGACCCTAGAAAGCCAGAAATTGCCCATGCCCAAAAGTACTTTGCCATTCAAACCAGACGCCAAGAGCTCTCCGATGCTGCAGCTGCTGATCTAGAACGTTTAGAGTCGCGCAAACAGGCCTCTGAAGAATTCAAAGCTTTATCCGGAGCTGCGCGTGATGCGGGCGTGCAGGATAAAATGTTTGGTATCTTTCATGATGCTGGTTACAAAGGGCTTTATGGAGGACTTGGAGCTGATGCAATTAAAGCTCGTAAAGGAATTCCGCAGAAAGAACAGCTGATGGATCGCATGGGAACCACAGAACTGATCGCCAATCAATTCCGCATGTCGCAGACACGAGAGAAACTTAAAAGAGAAAACATCAAAGACCAAAGAGCTGCGATGCAAACTCACGAAGAGGTTGGAAAAGAAGTGAGATCGGCTATTGCAAAGATTGGCGGCACGTTACCTGAAAATATCCCACCTGCGGAACATATCAAAAATGTGGAGAAACGACTGAAGAGCAAAAAACCTGTTTTAAAGTTATGTGATGAGGATGCCGCTGGATTGATGTCGAAAGCTTCTTACATCGAAGACAGCTCATAGTCAGAATCAATTTCTGATTTCTCTATAACCTTGAATTTGAGCGCATTTTTGTAATAGTTAATCCGTGTTGCTAGATCTCCTGTATGGAGCTCGAACAAATGATTGTCATGATCGTAAAAATAGATGGATTGCCCCTCTTGTGGCTCGCGAGGCCTGCTAGGAACAGTCTCCAATCCTAAAGCTTTGATCTTAGATTCAAGAAGCATTAAGTTTTCTTCTTCAACATGGAAAGCAATATGATTATAAGAACGCTCTAAAGGTTGACCTTCCATCAAGGCAAACCCAGATCCCCAATTAATAGAAACTTTTCTCTGGAGACTGAAAAATTCTTTTCCTCGCTAGGTTAAAGTCTGTACATAACTCGTTCATCATTAACTATGCTCGGAACAGGAGTTGAACCTGCACGGCCTTGCGGCCAGGGGATTTTAAGTCCCCAGTGTCTACCGTTCCACCATCCGAGCCGAAGGTAGGGTACTGAACTGAAGCAAGCAGTGTACTCAAAAACGAAGGTTATATTCAAGAGGGAATTGCATAAGTCCATTTGGGGCCAAATGGACTTATGCAATTCTCTCTCACTGGACTTTAGCCATTGGAGCGGGGCGATTTTTCTAGATAGCGCCCCCAGGCAGCGGGAATTTTGTAATGGTAGGCTTGAATATGCCACCATTACAAAATTCCCGCTGCCTGGGGGATGCTATCTGGGAAAAGCGCCCCGC
>CAJCHM010000046.1 GCA_903970255.1 Acidobacteriota bacterium | reverse complement strand
CATGGAAATTTATCATCGCCTCGGTGAATCAACCACCTTCGATGAGATCAATGCCATTTTAGCCGAGCTTAAAGATCGATTTGGCCCCTATCCCCTCCAAGTGTTGTGGCTCTACCACCTCACTAGATTGAGGCTATTTGCCTCCACGCACCACTTTACTCTTCTTAAGTTCGAAAACCTCACCTTTACCGCCGAAAGACAAACCGGTAAGACCCTTGTTAAAAAAACCCTCGCACTCCCCAAGACAAAAAAGCCCAACGAGCTGGAAAAGAGTGTCATCGATGCTCTTATTTCGGCATTTGGAATTCGCAATTAATTTTACACCTATTTTTATAATAAAAAAATTTTTAACTATTCAGGCCCCAGACTTCGCCAAGAAAGGGGGGAGGGGGTGCTTAATACCCTGTGTAATAAACGTTTTATTGCCATAGAGCGGACATTTCTAAAAAATTCTAGCATTAACAAGAAAATACTTTTTTTAAATAACCGTTTATGTAAAATGAATCTAGTTAATATAAAAAAAAGAGGTTAAAAATGCAGAAAACATCCAATTTTCAAGAAATTCCTTACTTTTTTAAGGGTTCTTCTACGAATCCCATCCAAAACCCATTACCGATTCCTACATTTATTGTTAAAAAAATATTTTCTCATATACTTGAATTAGGTCCTGATTCCTTAAAAAGCATGGGTGCACTCAGGAGCACCTGCAGATTCATGTGGAATGTTGCTAATACTCCCGCCCTTTGGAAGGAGATCCATAAATCCCTCCCTCTATCGGAATATGCCAATTGTGAGGAAAATGACTACTACAATCTATGCAAACAATATAATACTGCTATTAAAAATATAAAAGATGCAGCCAATGGGAAATATTGGACATTCGAATCTAATTTTGTTTCTAAATTTACAAAAAACATCTTTTCTATCGAATTAGATACGAAATCAAATTATATCTGTACTTTATTTCATACTGGATGTTATAAAATTCATAAAGAAAAATTAGATTGGAAAAATTTCGGTAAATTCTTAATTAATAAAAAAGAAAAAGAGCTTGAGATTTTCGATTTGTCTTCCAACAAAACTTACATCCTGAACATGGGAGACGACTATGTTACTGGAGAACATACTTTTGATGAATTAAAAATTTTCATTCCTAGCAATTTAATGTGTGTCAGAAATCAATCTCTCTTCTCTCTTCATTACAATCAAAATCTAAAAAAAATCTACATGAAGACATGGGATGTGGGAACAGGAGAATGCCATCGAACTGAAGGGATCTTGGACACTTCAAAATCTAAATCCGTGAAGTTTTTTTGCACCGGGTTGCCCTATATCACAAAGTGGGATCGAAAGAGAAAGCTGGAAGAAAAGTTTGTTCAAGAGATCACAATTTATGATAGCGGAAGAGGGAAGGAGCTATACACATATTCATTCCAGCTTGAGGATAATGAAGATATTGACGCGCGCGCTCCTCATATAACTGATAGTTACATTGTATATTGTGGAATAGACAATGTACTCACATTTGTAAATCGAGATTCGGGAAAAAAGGAATATATCGATTTGGGAGATAAATATCATAATTTAATGGCCATGTCCAAACTAAATCACGTAACACTAGATGTTTTCATTACTGCAAAAATATGCTCAAAGGAAAATATATTTATTTATTATACTAACGCTGATACAAAATTCCAGATATGGGATCTTTTAACAGGCGAGAAAATCTGTGAAGAGAACCAAGTGCTTGTTCTTACTTTCCAACATCAAATTCTAATTCATGATGATCAAGAATTGACTACCGCGTTTTATGATTTCAGACTTAAAAAAAAGCTTGATTTAACGGAGGCAAACTTGAACATGAAGATTAATGATAGGTTTCATTTCATCGAATTTGAATATACGGAAAAACCGAAACCATTCTTTACAGTTGAAGAATTGGGTGACCTAGAGATTTATGATACGACATTGGAAAAAACAATTACCCTTAAACCACAGGACAAAGCGTTAGCGTTGTCTTTCAGGCCACATAACAATGGATTTCCATACTCAATAATTAATGCTGCATGGGGATATTTTCTTGCTATTCCTGGAAAACTAGGGATGAAGAGCGATGAGGAAGGCGATGTCCTCGGGGAGAACTGTATTTTCATTTTTGATCTGCGTAATGGAAAACACCTTGGCTCAATTCCTATCTCACTTAAATCCGATGAGGATTATATTACCGATTTGAATTGGTTCAATGGATGTTTAGAAGTTGCACATAAAACAAAAAATGAAACCTCTTTTATTTACATAGCATTCCAGGAAAAAAACCCGTTTCCACCAGCGGATATCGAGAAAAAATAGGCTGTAATTGGGAAATTGCAAAACTTAGGTTCGGGAAGCGAATCTATAACGGTGCTACTTCAAACGTACCTGTCATTTCTGTTTTAACGCGACCATTTTTCCTTTCCCCAAACAGGGATATTATTCGAAGTAGGGAGGGAAAAGGGGGCCGTTAAAACAGAAATGACAGGTGCGTTTGAAGTAGCACCGGTATATACTGGGCGCAGTTAGGTTCTTAAATTTGCCGATAGGCAAGGGCGACGAGGAAGTTCGATTTAGCTACGTCTCGCTCGGTCAAAAATTTAAGAATTTAACAGGGCCCAACTGCTCTCTAGAAAAATCACCGTTCAGCAATGGCGCACAAGTCCAATTATACTTGCAAAAATCAAAGAAATTCATTTGTAAAATTAACTGAAAGCTATTATTTTATTTTTTAAAACAAACAAAAGACTTCCAATGTATAAATTAAATCCCCCCATAGAATGGGGCGTCCCAGCTGAAATCATGCAGATGATCCTTTCCTTGGCCTCTGAAGAAAAATTGGGTCCTCTTCTAGAAAATAGGCGCATCTGTAAGCAATTTGATCACAACGTTAAAGGTCTTTTAGCAAGCAGATGGAATAGCTTTAGTGCTTGTAAAGATGGGGAATTCAAAAACAGCTTAATTGAAAAAACCATTATTGAAATTAATCAGACCTCCAACGCTCATTCTTTCGTTAAGTTTCAAATCTTCGCACAAAAACTTGGGATCTTACCAAACGATCTTAGCCTAAATCAAGCTGGACTGCAAAAAATCTTTGCTGAAAATATAGAAATTATTTGGAAGAATGAACTACGCGATGTTTTACTTGAGATCTATGATTTTATCGATGATCCAATACCAGAGCTAAATGCCAAAGCATTCGATATCATTAATTTCCTAAATAGTTATACGTTTAAAGAGATCAAAAGTCTTGATTTCTGCAAGCTAGATCTTAGAATGTTTCCCTCTCAGATCTTGGATTGTTTTCCCAATATAAATACTCTCAGGCTTTCTAATAATAGCATCAGGGCGTTGCAGCTCAAATCAAAAACTTTAAAAACCCTTTGTCTGTACAACAATCAGTTTACGGATATTCCAAATGTCAATTGCCCTAATTTGCATACTCTTGCGCTTGCAAATAACAAAATTAAACGCCTCAACTATCCAAAGGGGTGCTGCAAATTAGTAGAGCTTATTCTGGATAATAACCAGATCGAGCAGTTCGGTCTATGCAGTCCAACATTGGGTATTTTAGAGTTATATGGCAATCCTCTGACTCAGATCAATGAATTGATTTGTCCTCAATTGCACTCCCTTGGAGTGTCTTCCTATCCTTTTTGTAGTGCAGGAAGTGAAACGGAACAGCCGATCCAATTAAAGGGACGGCTGCATTGCCCTCAATTACCACCTGGGGAGATTAAACGCCTAACTATTGACATTCAAGCATTCGAAAATGCCTATAAGTTGACAAAAGAGAAGCATGAGCTGGCAATCCAGACCATTTGTGAAAAGCGTCTGAGCCAACTGGTTTTTGAGACACACCAGATAGAAAATGAACAACCCACATGGGATTTGGAATCGCTCTTAGGTACCTTTTGTCTGGCAACAGCCCTTTCAAACTTTAAAGAGATTACAGAACTTGATTTGAGAAATCTAAATTTAGATGTATTTCCAATGCGCCTTCTTCAATATTTGCCCGATTTGAAAGTGTTGGATCTCAGAAACAATCCGATTGAGAACCTCGAAGATTTGGAAAACTATCCAGACCTAATCGTTCTTTTTGGGGAGCAAAACTAAACGTTATACCGCTGGCGGACGTGCATTCTTTGGCGTCCCCATACCGATGTTGCGATGGTAGGCACCTTTAACATGCTGCTCTTGCATGGCGCGTGCCGTCTTTAAAATCGCCACCCCTTTTTCGACATGGTCTGCCATATACGAATCATAGACAGACGCGGAGCTACGCTTGGTCTTGATCCCATTAGCATTAAGTGGAAGGTCTGAAACTAAGAGAAGCGCGCCAAGGGTAAACTTGCGCTTGTAACTTGCAGCAAAAAGGGTCGCGCACTCCATTTCGATTGCTTGTGCTTTTGTTGCTTTTAATCTGCTTTTGAATTCTTCATTAAACTCCCAAAAACGCATATTGGTCGTATAAGTAATCCCAATGTGGTAGATCGATTTTTGCTCTTCGAGCACCTCTGTCACCGCTTTTTGCATCAAAAAATTTGCAAGAGCGGGAACCTCAGAGGGAAAATAAAAATCCGATGTCCCCTCTCCACGGATGCTGGCAACAGGAACCAGATAATCTCCCACCTGGTAGCGGCGGCGAAGCCCCCCACACATCCCCAAAAGAAGGCTAGTCTTGATCGACATAAAAGAGCAAAGATCGACAACAAGCGCTGCAGCCGGTGAGCCAATTTTAAAGTCGAGGATGCTGACATCATCCTTTGCGCAATGAGCCACCTTGAACATCGAGCCCTCAATGATTTCAACACCGCGGCTCTTTGCAAAGTAATCGACATAGCGCGGGAAATTGGTCAGCAAAAGATTGGAGTGGAATTGAGAAATTTCACATCCCGAATACCGCTCAAGAGTGTCCCTTGCAAACTGCGCTTCTGTAACATTGTCATCCATTGAAAACTCCTATTCATCCCACCGTTTTTAGGATCATACGGGAAATCTTTTCTTTGTGCAACTTTCTCATCTGTAAAATTTTTCGTTGCAATAAATGAGCAATTGCATAAATTCTTTATTTCACAAAGGAGGACGTTATGAATCCTGTGCAAATGTTTAGATCCAATACCCAACATGTGTGCGACTCTCTGCTCCCTGCAATCAGCAAACATCCATTGCTGGGCAAAATTACAAACAATTGGAAAATCATCCTAATGGACTGCAGCGCAATTGTTGCTACCGCCTGCCTTGCGATCGCCTTTTTTAGTGGATCGCCGTTTAGCATTCCATTTCTTATTTTATCAGTGAGTTTATTAATCTCTGCCCGTCAAATGCGTCAAATCTCTTCTCTTACTGATTTGCGCGATACCGCAAGCGATTTAAAAAAAACAAAAGATAAGATTGAAAGCGCTGCCAAAGACCTAAAGAAGGAAAATGACCGTCTTGCAAAGTCCAATCGGGAACTTGAGCAAAATAACGCCCGCTTCCATGAAAACAATCAACGGCTCACCCTCACCAACAATCGCCTGCAGCAGCAGGTCACCCAACTCACCCTTCAGGTCACTCAGCTGCGTGAGAGTGCTGAGAAAATTCGCTCTGAAGTGGTTCGCTTCCAGCAAGAAAATAACCAGCTAAATACCCATGTTAGAGGATTTGATGAGAGCTTGCGTATCCTCGATCAGCAACTTCTTTGCTCGCGCACCCTCTGCGAGCAAATCGGAAACCATCTTGCCAATCAACAGCAAGGTTTAGGAGAACAATTGACACAATTGGGCAAATACCTCCATGAGCTGCGCGCAGATAATCGCGTTCATGAAAAAATTCAAGAGCTCAATGCCTTGCAACAACAAATGACACGAGCAACCCAGGACCTTCATCAGGTTCAGCTACAATACACCGCTGAAAGAGCCAATTTCCAAACGATCCATCAAGCCCTTTTAAAGCTTAAAGAAGAATTTGACAAAACAATCCGAGAAACGGCAGGTCATCTGCAATCCAATAATGTAGAATTCAAAAACAATCTCGCTGCCCTTTCCGTAGAGAGGCAGAAGATTCATGATTTGATCAACCGCCACTGTATAACTTGCAATTAAAACGTTTCCTCTTCTAAGATTAGCTTTTTTTAACAGGGAATTAAAGCATGGCACAATATAGCACAGGCGATGTTAGAGGCGGTTATAAAGTTGAAGTGGAAGGAGAGCCCTACACTGTTGTTTCCAATGAATTTGTCAAACCTGGCAAAGGACAGCCATTTAACCGAATCAAGCTCAAACATCTGATTACCGGACGTGTTGTGGAGAAAACTTTTAAATCCGGCGAAAAAATAGATGATGCGGATGTAGAAGAGCACAAAATGCGCATGCTCTACAAAGAAGCTGATGGCGTTATCTTCATGGATGATAAGACCTTTGAACAGCTCACTATCCCCAATTCTCTTGTTGAGGGTAAGCTACAGTGGTTAATGGAAGAAATTCTTTACGATGTGGTGTTCTATAAAGGGCAGCCGATTGATGTCAATCCCCCCACATTCATGGAAATGAAGATTGTAGATACTGTTCCTGGCGCACGCGGCGATACATCTGGCAGGGTTCTCAAAGCTGCAACGACAGAGAGCGGAGCTATTGTCCAGGTACCCATCTTTATCGAAGAAGGAGAAAAGATCAAAGTTGACACGCGTACCGGTGAATACGTCTCTCGCATCTAAAATCCCTTTTCTCAAAGATCGCGCGCAGATGCTAAGCCTTGCGCGCGCGTTTTTTCATGAAAGAAATGTCATTGAAGTCGACTGCCCAGCACTTTCTGCTGCGGCGCCGATCGACCTGCATATCGATGTGATGAAAGTAGTTCTGAAAAGTCAGCAGATCGCCTATCTTCACACATCCGCTGAATATGGAATGAAACGCCTCCTTGCTGCGCAAATCGGCGACATCTATCAAATCAGCCATGTTTTTAGAGAGGGAGAAATCGGTCCGCTCCATAATCCAGAATTCACAATGGCAGAGTGGTATCGCCTAGGATTTTCCTTTGATGAGATGATTGAAGAAACCCTGGACTTTATCCGATTATTTTTGGGAAAGCTCCCATCTGAAACGATGACCTACCGACAAACTCTCCACCACTTCCTTGGCTTTGACTATCTTGCCTACTCCCCCGTTCAGCTTTTTCAATATGCCAAAGATCACAACCTAGATATCCCCGATGACGCCAACAACTGGGATAGTGATACTCTTTTGCAGCTGCTCATCAGCTTTCTCATCGAGCCCAAACTTGGGCACGATCATCTATTTGTTTTGAAATATTTTCCCTCCTCGCAAGCAGCCCTTGCCAAAACAGTCGCAGATGAAAATGGAAAAATAGTTGCCTGCCGCTTTGAGGTCTACTACAAAGGGATCGAGCTTGCCAATGGATACCATGAACTGACGGATCCTATTGAACAACGCCGCCGCTTCAATGAGGCCAATACCGCTCGTCTAAATGCGGGCAAGGAAGCACTTAAAATCGATGAGCATCTATTAAGCGCTCTTGAGGAGGGACTCCCCGATTGCTGCGGGGTCGCGGTCGGCTTTGATCGGCTCATGCAATTGAAGCATGGGTTAGCTGAGATCAAAAAAGTCATCCCGCTTTCCTGGGAAGAGAGTTAAGCGTAATCCCAATTTCAACTATACGGCGCTCCGTCAGGTTTGGTGAATTTTGACTGGCTGCGACTTTGCCAAATCGAGCTTTTTCGTCGCCCTTCTCTACCCGAGAATGATGCTCCTCATGCAGCTCAATTTGACTGTGTCTCTGCTTATACCCCGATCGGCCATAAACTTGGAATTTGGGCCGCACAGAAGCCCCTTCGGTTCGATCGATCGCAAACGGATCAATATTAACAATATGAATCCGTTTGCTACGCCCGAACCGCAGGGCGCATCAGCCGCCCAAATTCCAAGTTTATGGCCGATCGGGGTATAAGTCAAAATTCACAAAACGTTCCTGCGCGCCGTATACCAACCTCGCACTTTCATAAACTAAAATTTTTAAAATCTCCTATCTCCATAAACTACTATTATCCAATAAATTAAATAAATCTATTTTTTAGAAAAACCTTTAATTGTTTTTAAATTGAAATAATATACAAATGTTGATAAAATGAATAACAGAATTAATTAAAATAAACAAAAGAGGTTTTATGAATAGCTTAAATTTTAACAAACGCATAACAGAAATTGGAATCATTAAAGAATTAAAAGAAAGCCCGATGATTCGACATGAAGGATCACATTTAAAACCAATCGATCTTTTTAAATATTGCATTGAGACCATTCAGCATAACAAAACAAATGCACATAAAAATAACTACACACTTAAAAATCAGTATAACAATTTAAATAATAACATTCAAATATTCACTCCAATTAATGAAAATGAAGATCGCCTATCCTTGCTGATTCATTTATCAGGCAAATGCGAAAAAATTATTGAACAATGTGATCTGGATAAGATTGAAAATTTAAATAACATTAATTATATTATTGAAAGTTTAAAGGATCGATTGAATTCAATAAAGCCACTGCCTCAAAATGATGAATATGAAGGTGCACTTATTAAACTTATTGAAACCTATATAGAGAATTTAGAAGCAAGACTGAAAAATTGATTACACTCAGCCCTGAACAATCGGGTAGCGCCGGTATATACCGGTGCTACTTCAAACGCACCTGTAATTTTTGTTTTAACGCGACCATTTTTCCTTTCCCCAAACAGGGACATTATTCGAAGTAATAAGACCCTGTTTGGGGAAAGGGAAAAGGGGGCCGTTAAAACAGAAAT